>CAYXFI010000246.1:0-6142 GCA_964464205.1 uncultured Cytophagia bacterium | reverse complement strand
TCCCGATACACCGGTGGCGCGGCTCCCGGTGGGTCAGGCGCAGCTGGTGGAGATCGCCAAGGCCCTCTCGGCCCAGGCTCGCATCCTGATTCTCGATGAGCCCACCGCTTCCCTCACGGAAGCTGAAATCGACGAGCTCTTCGAAATCATCCGGCAACTCAAAGCCGAAGGAGTCTCCTTCGTCTACATCTCCCATCGTCTGGAGGAGATTCCGCGGATCGGCGATCGGGTCACGGTGCTCCGCGACGGCCAGTACATCGCCACCGTGGCGGCTGACACGGATCCAGCGGAGCTGATCCGCTTGATGGTCGGGCGGAAACTCGACCAGCTGTACCCGAAAGTGCCCGCGAAGCTCGGAAAAACGCGGCTCGAAGTGGAGCAGCTCCACCGCCCGGGCGTGCTCGAGGACATTTCTTTGCAGATCCGCTCGGGGGAGGTCGTCGGTCTGGCGGGGCTGATCGGCTCCGGCCGCACCGAGCTGGCCCGGGCGATTTTCGGCGCCGACCCGGTGGCCAGCAAAGTAGTGCGGGTGGACGGCCGCGAGGTCGAGATCCGCTCCCCCCAGGATGCCATCCGTGCGGGCATCGCGTACCTCTCCGAAGACCGCAAGCTGCTGAGCCTGGCGCTCACGCTGAGCGTGGCCGAGAACATCACGCTGGCCTCGCTGGACAAGTTTTGCACCGGCCCATTCCTGCGCACGGAGGAGGAACGGCGCGTCGCGGAACAGTACGTGGAAACCCTCCGCATCCGGACACCGAGCGTGTACCAGCAGGTGCAGTACCTGAGCGGAGGGAACCAGCAAAAGGTGGTGCTGGCGCGCTGGCTGGTGACAGAGGCGAAGGTGCTCCTGTTCGACGAGCCGACGCGAGGCGTGGACGTGGGCGCCAAAGCCGAGATTTTCGAACTGATCGGCAGACTGGCCCAAAACGGCGCGGCGATCTTGCTGATCTCATCCTACCTGCCGGAGCTACTGGGCGTGTGCGATCGGATCCTGGTGATGAACCGCGGACGAATCGCGGGCGAGCTGCACCGTGAGGAAGCGACGCAGGAGAAGATCCTGACCCTGGCAACCCTGGGTGCTGAACACGTGGGATAGATCATGCCGAATCGGGACGAAACGCTGACCGCGGGAAAACGACCTGGGTGGGTGACGGGCGGCCTGGCCAGGCGGCTGGCCCCTTACGCCAGCCTGCTGGGGATGGCCCTGGTGCTCAGTCTGCTGTCTCCCCACTTCCTCACGCTGGGGAACATCTTCGCCATTGGGGTACAGATGGCGGTGATCGCCATCATGGCCATCGGGCAGATGATGATCATCATCTCCGCAGGAATCGACCTTTCCGTTGGCTCTGTGCTGGCGCTGTCGGGTGTCATCTCCACGATGCTCATCACTTCCGGGGTTTCCGTCGGACTTGGGATCCTCGCGGGCACGATCGTCGGCGGGCTGTGCGGTTTGGCCAACGGGCTGATGATCGCCTACGGTTACATCCCACCGTTCATCGCCACCCTCGGCATGATGGGAATCGCCCGGGGCGCAGCCCTGCTCCTCACCGGAGGTGTTCCCATCTTCGGCCTGCCGGAGAGCTTCAACTTCCTCGGCGGCGGGCGCATCCTGTTCGGCGTGCCGGTTCCGGTGGTGATCCTGATCGTGCTCGCCCTCGTCGGGCACTTCGCCCTCACCCGAACGCGGTTCGGGAGGTACGTGTTCGCCATCGGGAGCAACGCGGAGGCAGCACGCCTGTCGGGCATCAACGTCCGGGGAGCCCTGGCGCGGATCTACACGTACGCGGGACTGCTGTACGGCTTCGCCGGCGTCCTGATGGCCTCCCGACTCAGCACCGGTCAGCCCACGGCAGGCACGGGTTACGAGCTCGACGTGATCGCCGCCTGCGTGATCGGCGGCGCCAGCCTGAGCGGTGGCGAGGGTACCGTGCTCGGCGCCATCATCGGCGCGCTGATCATGGGCGTGCTCCGAAACGGCTGCAATCTGCTGGATATTTCCGCGTTCTGGCAGCAAATCGCGATCGGCGCGATCATCGTGATTGCCGTGTTCTCCGATCAGTACCGGAAGCACAAAGCCAGCAGATCCGCCTGATGCCCTGGTCTCGCCATTGCCCCCACCGGCATTTCGCACCGGACCCATCGAAGACGCCCCAGAGCGAGGCCGCGGCCCGGGCTGGGGTCTGGGGAAGCCCCGACGAGTGCCGCAGCTCCGCAAAAGCGAACGGATCCGCGGGCGTGTGGGCAAAACATCGTGACCCGGGTGTTGCGCTCGCAGCGACGCAAGTAGACGAATCCGCACGGGAGGGAAATCGATGAAGATACGGTTGTTCCATTTGTTGCGCGGACCAGCGCTTGTGGCGGTGGCCGTCGCCGCGCTGGTGGCCGGTTGCGGTCGTCAGGGCGCGCAAAAACCCCGCATTCTGGTCTCTCCGAAGGGCCTCACGCACAGCTTTTGGCTGACCGTGAAAGCGGGGGCGGATTCGGCCGCCCGCGAGTTCGGCGCGGAGATCATCTGGAAGGGCCCGTCCCTGGAAACGGACATCGCTGGACAGATCGCCATCATCGAGGACTACATCAACAAGAAAGTGGATGCCATCGTGATGGCCGCCTGCGACGAGCAGGCCCTGGTGCCCGTGATCGAGAAGGCCGACGCGGCGGGCATTCCCGTCATCACCATCGACTCGGGCGTGAAATCCGACATCCCGAAGTCCTTCATCGCCACGGACAACGTGGCCGCGGCCCGGAAAGCGGCCGACGTCCTGTGCGAGCTGATCGGCGACGAAGGAGAGGTGGCTTGCATCCCCTTCGTGCCCGGTGCGGCGACCAGCATCATGCGGGAGCAAGGCTTCAAAGAAGGGCTGAAGAATCATCCAAAGGTGAAGCTCGTGGCCGTGCAGTATTCCCAGAGCGAGGTGGCCACGGCGATGGCGGTGACCGAGAATATCCTCACCGCGCATCCGGAGCTGGACGGGATCTTCGCCGCCAACGAACCGGGGGCAATCGGCGCGGGCCAGGCTCTCATTAGCCGTGGGTTGGCCGGAAAGGTCAAACTGGTCGGTTTTGACGCGGCGCCCAATGAGATCCAGGCCCTGCAAAAGGGAGTGATTCAGGCGCTCATTGTGCAGGACCCGTTCAAAATGGGCTATCTCGGCGTCAAATACGCCCTGGAAGTGTTGCAGGGCAAGGAAATACCCAAGCGCGTAGACACCGGCGTCTACGTGGTGACGCAGGACAACCTGAACGATCCCGAGATCCGACGGCTCTTGCACCCGCTGAAGAAGACGAGCTGAGGTGGCGGTGGGCAACGGCGCTCAGAAAATCGCCATTCTGCCCCCTTCGCTCACGAACAAGATCGCCGCGGGCGAGGTGGTGGAACGACCGGCCTCCGTGGTGAAGGAGCTGGTGGAGAACTCGCTCGATGCTGGGGCCGACGACATCACCGTGATCGTGCGCGACGGAGGCAAAGCGCTGATCCAGGTGGTGGACAATGGAGCGGGCATGAGCACGGCCGACGCCGTGCTAGCCTTCCAGAGACACGCCACCAGCAAGATCCGCAGCTACCGCGATCTGCAGCGCGTCACTACCCTGGGATTTCGGGGCGAGGCCCTGGCCAGCATCGCCTCGGTGAGCCGGGTGGAGCTGCGGACTGTGCCGCAGGGAGAAATCGAGGGTACACTGCTCCGACTGGACGCCGGACGCGTGGTGGAGCAGGGCAAGACCGGCGGACGACCGGGCACATCGATCGCGGTGAAGAACCTGTTCTTCAATACCCCCGCACGCCGGAAATTTCTCCGGGCCACCAACACCGAGTACCGCTACATCGTACAGGTGCTGAACCGCTTCGCCCTGGCCTTTCCGGAGGTGCGCTTCACCCTCATCAACGAGGATCGCGAGGTATTCCGCCTGCCCAAGGCGACGCTGGAGGAGCGAGTGGTCGCTGTGCTCGGTTCCCACGTGCGCGGCAAACTGGTCGAAGTGGACGAGCCCTCGCCCGCCGCGAAAATCCACGGCTTCGCTGGAGGACCCGACTCTTTCCGCCGCAGCCGCGGCGATCAGTACCTATTCGTGAACCGGCGCTACGTCGTGAATCGTTCGCTCAATCACGCGATCACCTCGGCCTACGGTGAGGCGCTGCCCTCGGGGATGTTCCCCCTGTACGTGATTTTCCTGGAGATCGATCCGGAGCTGGTGGACGTCAACGTGCATCCCACCAAGATCGAGATCAAGCTGTGGGACGAGAATCTGGTGTACCGCATGTTGCGCGGGGCCGTGCGCAGGGCGATCTCCTCCGCGGCAATTGTGCCGGACCTGGCGGTGCCCGAACGGGGCGAGCAGACCACTGGGGGTCCGGGGCCGGAGCGCCCACGCGTGGTCCCGATCCAGAAGACCATTTCCTTCGAAGGCGATCTGAGCCAGCTCGACCTGTTCTTGCCGGAAGCGGAGACGGTGGGCACGCGTACGGAGAAGAGTCCCGAGGTACCGGCCGTCCCACCTCCGGTCCGCGACGTGGAGATGTGGCAGATCCACAATCGCTACATCCTCACCGAGATCCGCGAAGGGATCATCGTCATCGATCAGCACGTGGCCCACGAGCGGGTGCTGTACGAGAGGGCGCTCAAGAGCTTCCGCGAGCGGCGCAGGCTCCAGTCCACCCAGCAGCTTCTTTTCCCGGAGACGGTGGAACTCAATCTGGAGGATTTTTCGCTGTTCCTGGAAATCCAGCCGTTCCTGGAACGCCTCGGTTTCGCGGTGCGCGTGTTCGGAGCCCGCTCGGTGATGATCGAGGGAGTGCCGTCCGGGCAGCGCATCAGCAATCCTTCCCGGGCCCTGCTGGAGATCATCGACGAGTACGGGAAGGAGCGCGAGGCAAACGTGGAGATCCAGGATTCCGTGGCGCGCTCGTACGCGTGCAAGACGGCCATCAAGGCGGGGGATCCGCTAACCCTCGAAGAGATGAACGCGTTGGTGAACGAGCTCTTCAGTTGTGAGCAACCCTACTTCTGCCCCCACGGCCGGCCGATCGTAGTGCAAATCACCCTGGCCGAGCTGGACAAGCGCTTCGGGCGAGAGTGATCCCGCGGGATTGGGAGGTGAGTGCGGGATGGCGAACGGGCAACGCGGCGCGACGATCAGCACACCGCTGCGGCTGAATCCTGCCGAGCTGCGCAGCCGGCTGATTGAGCGACGCCTGGTGCCCGTTCTCGTCGGCGCCACGGCCGTGGGGAAAACCGCCCTCTCGCTGGAACTGGCCGAGGTGCTGGAGGCGGAGATCGTCTCGGCGGACTCACGCCAGGTGTACCGCTACATGGACATCGGCACCGCGAAACCGACTCCCCAGGAGCGTCAGCGCGCCCCGCACCACTTCATCGACATCCGCGACCCCGACGAGTACTACAGCGCGGGAGAATACGGCCGCGAGGCGAGACGCACCATCGAGCTCCTGCTGGAGCAGGGTCGGCTTCCCATCGTCGTGGGCGGCAGCGGTTTCTACCTGCGCGCCCTGTTCGACGGGCTCTTCGAGCCCCGTATTTCCGATCCGGAGGTGAAGGACCGAATCCGCGAGCGGATCCGGGAACAGGGCCTGGAAGCCGTCTACGAGCACCTCATGCGGGTCGATCCGGAGTCGGCCTCCCGGATTCACCCGAACGACGAGCAGCGCATCGTGCGGGCGCTGGAGGTGTACGAGATCGCGGGCCGACCCATGAGCAGCTTCTTCGCCGAAAAGCCCACGCCAGCTCCCTTCGGCTCCGCCTGGATCGGCCTGGAGCGCGATCGCGAAGAGCTCTACCACCGGATCAATCGCCGCGTCGAACAGATGTTCGAAGCCGGCCTGGTCGCAGAGGTGCGCGACCTCCTGGAGAGGGGCTATTCCCCTGACCTCAACGCCCTTCGCACCGTCGGGTACCGTGAGGTGATCGAGCACCTGGAAGGCCGCTACGATCTCGAGCACGCGGTCTACCTGGTCAAGCGCAACACACGACGCTACGCCAAGCGCCAGCTCACCTGGTTTCGCCGCGAGCGGCGCATCCACTGGATCCCCGCCGACGACGCGGCCCTGTCCCGCGCCCTGGCAGTGTTGGAGAAAGCGGTGGGGGATTGAGGGTCAAATGAGTAGGGACAACCGCAGGAAGGCAGGGAGCGC
>CAYXFI010000245.1:0-6145 GCA_964464205.1 uncultured Cytophagia bacterium | reverse complement strand
GGTGCGGGATGGAGACTGTACTGAGCACTACCCTGCCGCGCGCGCTGCGGGTCGGGGTGGGTGCGAGCCAGCTGATCGGGCAGGACCTGGAGGGAGCGGGTTTACGGAAGGTGTTCGTGGTGACCTCGCCGCCGGTTCTTGCGGTGATCGAGCCAATTCTCGTCGACCTGAGAAACCGGGGCCTCAAGGTGGAGGTCTTTTCCGACATCGAAAAGGAACCTGGAACCGGGGACGTGGAGAGGGCACTGGCGCGCGCCGGTTCCTTCCAGCCGGACGCGGTGCTCGGTGCAGGCGGCGGGAGCGCGTTGGACGTGTCGAAATTCGTGGCCGCCCTTCTGTACTCGGAACAGACGGTGCACGAGATCTTCGGGATCGGAAATCTCCGGGGCCGGCGGTGTTATCTCGCCTGCGCGCCCACCACTTCGGGCACGGGCAGCGAGGTTTCGCCCAACGCGATCCTGTACGATCCGCAGGATCAACTCAAGAAAGCCGCCGTGAGTCCCCATCTGGTGCCCGACGCGGCATACGTGGACCCTCGCCTCACGGTCTCTCTGCCGCCGCAGGTCACGGCATCCACTGCTCTGGATGCCCTGACGCACTGCATCGAGATCTACGCCAATCGCCACGCACAGCCTTTCACAGACCTGCTGGCGCTGGAGGGTGTCTGGCTCATTGCGCGATACCTGCCCACGGCGCTGGTGCGCGGGGAGGATCTGGAGGCTCGGACCGCTCTGGCCCTTGGTAGCCTGTACGGCGGCCTCGGCCTCGGACCGGTGAATACGGCAGCCGTGCACGCGCTGGCCTACCCTCTGGGTAGTCGGTACGGAATTGCGCACGGAGTGTCGAATGCGGTGCTACTGCCCTACGTTCTCGCTTTCAACCTTCCGGCTGCGCCGGAGAGATACGCGGCGATTGCCCGGGCGTTGGAGGCCGAAGAGACTGGGCCGGATGAGCAGGTGGCGCGAGCCGGGGTACGAAAGATCCGGGAGCTGCTCAAGTTGAGCGGACTCCCATTGAGCTTGCGGGAGCTCGGCGTGCCTGAGGCGGATCTGGCCGAGCTGGCGCGCGCTGCCCTCACAGCGCAGCGATTGTTGCGGAACAACGTGCGCGAACTGTCGGAGTCGGACGCTCTGGAAATCTACCGGAAAGCTTTCGAAGAGGAGGAGCCAATATGAGTCAGCCGCATGAGAAGTGGATGCCCCCGCGAGGAGTAGTCGTGCCGGTAGTGACGCCATCAACGCCGGATTCTCGGCTGGATGCAGACGGGGCCCATCGGGTCTTGCAGCACGTGGTGGAAGCGGGTGCTCACCCGTTCGTCCTGGGTACGACGGGTGAAGGCTGTTCGGTGCCGCTGGCCGATCGCCACGAACTGGTCAGGCTCGCCCTCGAGGTGGCTGGAGGGCGCGTGCCCGTGTACGCGAGCATTTCGGACAATTGCCTGAGCACGAGCTTGGAGCTGGCGGATCGCTTTTTCGAATCGGGCGTGGCGGCCGTGGTGGCGCACGTACCCCACTACTACCCGCTGGACGAGGTTGCGATTCACCGCTACTTCGAAACGCTTGCCGAGAAGCTGCCCGGGCCTTTGGTCCTGTACAACATCCCGGCCACCACCCATCACTGGATTCCCCTGGATGTCGCGGAAGCGCTGAGTCACCACCCGAGAGTTGTGGGGCTGAAGGATTCGGGTCGCGACCTGGAGCGACTTCGCGAGGCCTCACAGCGGTGGAAGAATCGGGGAGACTTCTCGTTGCTGATCGGCTGGGCCGCGAAATCGGTGGATGGGCTGCGATGGGGCGCTCAGGGATTGGTTCCGAGCACGGGGAACGTGGTGCCTGGCATGTTCCAGGAGCTGTACGAGGCGGCCGTTGCGGGCGACTGGGAAGCGGCCGAGCGTTGGCAGAAGCGCACGGACGCGATCGCGTCCATCTACCAGGAAGGGCGGACTCTGTCGCAGTCCCTGGCGGGTCTGAAAGGGATGCTGCACCTGATGGGCCTGTGTGGCCCCCACGTGTTTCCGCCCCTGCAGCCGGTGGGCCAGGAGGAACTGGAACAGCTCCGGTCCAAAATGGCATCCCTCGACCTGCCACTGGCCAACTCCTCCGGCTGAGATGCGAGACAGTAGGAGCGCAGAACCGATGCAGGTGCGACGCCCCATCGTTGCCATTACCATGGGAGACCCGGCCGGGATCGGGCCGGAGATAGCGGCCAAAGCCCTGGCGCGGCGGGAGATCCTGGAAGCTTGTCGGCCCCTGGTCGTGGGGGATGTCCGGGTGATGCGTCGAGCGGTCGACATCGCCCGGGTTCCACTGCGCGTGCGTTCGATCGGGGGCGTAGAGGAGGCCCGCTTCCAGCCAGGGACAATGGACGTGCTGGACCAAGGGACGGCTGATCCCTCCCAGTACGAGATCGGCCAGGTTTCCGCCATTGCGGGGGCGGCGGCGTTCGCGGCGATCGAGAGAGCGATTCGGATGGCCCTGGCGCGCGAGGTGGAGGCCGTGGTCACGTGTCCCATTAACAAAGAGGCGCTGAACCGCGCTGGCTATTCGTACGCGGGACACACGGAGATCTTCGGCGAACTCACGGGTGCCCGCGACGTGGCCATGTTGCTGGTGGGAGAAGGCCTCCGCGTGGCCCACGTTTCGACGCACGTCTCGCTCCGGGAGGCCTGTGATCTCGTGAAGAAGGAGCGCATCCTGCGCGTCATCGAGCTGCTGCACGACGCCTGCCTGCGGATGGGGATCGACGAACCGCGGATTGCCGTAGCGGGGCTCAACCCCCATTCGGGCGAAGGGGGACTGTTCGGTTCGGAGGAGGGGCGAGAGATCGTTCCTGCTGTCGAGGAAGCGCGCCGCAAAGGGATCCGAGCGGAGGGACCCATTCCCCCCGACACGGTGTTCGCCCAAGCCCGGGCCTGCCTCTTCGACGCCGTAGTGGCCATGTACCACGACCAGGGGCACATCCCGCTCAAACTGCTGAGCTTTCGCTACAACCCGGACCGTGGCGAGTGGCAAAGCGTGAGTGGCGTGAACGTGACCCTGGGGCTTCCCATCGTACGAACTTCGGTGGATCACGGTACTGCCTTCGACCGAGCGGGGCGAGGCACTGCGAGCGAACAGAGCCTGGTCGACGCGATCCACCTGGCTGTGAAACTGGCGAGCACTCCGATCCCGGACGCAAACGCACGCCGCTGAGCTTTTGAACCCCCAGCCCAGGAGGTGCGGACGCGATGACACGGCACACGTTGCACCTGCTGGACTACCTGGTCGTTCTCCTCATGCCTTGTGGTCGTGTTGGCCTTCGGTACTTCGTTCGCGCGGCGTCAGAAGGGCACGAAGGAGTACTACAAGGGCAGTGGCAGGATCCCGGCCTGGGCCATCGAAATGTCCATTCTGGCCACTCTGATCAGCAGCGTGACGTTCCTGGCCTACCCGGGCGAGGGATTCTCGATGAACTAGATCCGCCTCGTGCAGGGACTGATGGTGCCAATCGTGCTGCCGGAATGGTGTGGTTCATCGTGCCTCTGTACCGAGCCGTGATCGGTCTCAGCGCCTACGAGTGTTTCGAACAGCGCTTCGGTTTCCTGGCTTGCCTGTACACCTCCCTCGCGTTCGTTTTGGCCCATTTCTCGAAGATGGGCACGGTGTTTTTCCTGCTTGCTCTCGCCCTTTCTTGAATGGTGGGCGTCGACACGTCCACGGTCATCTGGGTCCTGGACGTCGCGGTGATCGTGTACACGTTGCAGGGCGGAACCGAGGCTGTGATCTGGTTGGACGTCATTCAGGGTTTCATGCCGATCGGCGGTGGGCTGCCCACGATTGCGGTCATTTTCTTGAAAACGCTCGGCCGTCCTGCGGCCATATTTTCGACGGCTGCTGAGTATCACAAGATCGGATTCGGTCCCTACGATCTGGACTTCCGCCGGCTCACGTTCGTCGTGATGGCCCTGAACGGAATCTTCTACGCGACTCAGAAGTACGGCACGGACCAGACCATCGTGCAGCGGTATCTGGTGGCCAATTCCGATAGGGAGCCCATTCGGGCTTCGCTCGTGGGCGTGTTCATGTGCGTTCCGGTTTGGACGCTGTTCATGTTCATCGGCACCTGCTTGTTCGCGTTCTACACGGTCACGCAGGTTCCGCTTCCGGAGGGAATCCGGCCGGATGCGGTTTTCCCCCACTTCATCGTGAGTCAGCTTCCCGTGGGGGTCACGGGGCTCATCCTCGCGGCTCTGGTCGCGGCGGCTTTGTCCAGCCTGGATTCGGATCTGAATTGCCTGTCGGCCATCGGGCTCAAGGACTGTTTTGACCGTGTGCAGCCCAACGCCTCCCTCCGGACGCGCTTCCTGGTTGGGAAGCTGATCGTAGCGATCTCGGGGCTGGGCGCGATTCTTGTGGCTACGTTCTACGTGAAGGCTGGCAACAGAGGGGTGTTGGGAACGATCTTCACTCTCCATTCGATTTTCTCCGGTGGGATCGCGGGTTTGTTCTTGCTCGGTCTGGTCGCACCGCGGGCGAACAAGAAAGGGGTGTACATCGGAATGGCCGCCTGCGTTCTGTTCACTGCCTGGGCGGTGCTCACCTCCACGCCCATTGGCGTGGGGCCGGAGAAAAGGCTGTTGTTGGACCTGGGCCCGTACAACTACACGCACCACAAGTACATGTTGGGCGTGTACAGCCACATTGTGTTGTTCGTGGTGGGCTTCGTGGCCAGTCTGTTCTTCAAGGCCCCGCCGCCACCGAAGAACCTCACGATGTACGGCTTCAAGGAGATGATCCGGCGTCGGAAGGCGGCGCACCAGTGACGGTGTGGGGGGAACGGGCCGTTGGGGAGGCGGCTGCGGAATTCGCGGAGCTGCGCACAAGTTCGTGGGGATACTTGCGGTAGCGCGTTGGTCGGATTCGGGGAGCAGGGGCCTCAGTCGTTGTCCCGGGATGTGAGGGGCGGGGCAAACGGCTGGGAGCGGCGGCCGGGATGGGGTTAGCCGCCTCTTTTCACGAGTTTTCGTCACGGACCAGTCCTTGTAGGGCCCGTTCGACCACTGCGGTTTCGGCGGATGGCCCTTTTGCTCGTGTCGGTGAAGGGGACGTCTCCCGGCAGCCGGAGCTGCTTCCTGCTCGCAGCGCCTGCAGGACGCCTGGGGTGGGAGGCGTGTCCTCGTGGCGATTGGAAGGGATGGAGAAACGTCAAAAACGAGTTTCGATTGCTGCCGTTAGGGGTCCCGACAGCTCTCGGCCACTCGCGGGGAAGCCACGTGCGGCTGGGAAAACGGGGGATGCTGCGGCTTTCGGGAGCGGGAGCTCCCTCTTACGCGGGCGGAGCCGCGTCTCACGGCAGAGGCCGGGGAGACGCAAAGCCCCGCCACCCCAATCGCTTGACTAACACCGTATTTTGTCGTAGATTACGCACGGTTATGGCTGACGGCCGCCTCGTGCCGCCGGGGCGAAAGTTCTCGGCGTTTTTGTTTGTCGGGCGAGGCCGAAGCCGTTGGGCCAACGCTGAACCTTTTGGGCCCAGTGGCCTTTTCCCATTCGCTGGGGATCTGCCGACTGGTCCCGAGATCGGTCAGGTGGGGAGTGCGGACAACGGATGGTGGCCGCGCGCTGTGGGCTGAGCCCGCAACCCAATGGTGGAGCGGGGCAGGTGCCGTCCCCTCCGAGGCTGGCTCGCGGCTAGGGGCCATTTCAGGAGCGTGGACCTAGTTTTGCCACGTCAGTTTCTGGGTGAGTTGAGGACGGGTCGCATTCGGGGCATGCTCGGTCGTAGAAAGACCGTCTCTCGCGAAGTCGCCAAGACCCGAAGGGGAGGAGAGAGAACAGCCGACAGTTGCATTTCGACTTTGAACTCGTACGTGTCTTTGGTTCGCCTCCTTTTGCGGCAGGAGATCAGGGAGTCGACCGAAAATTCGAGACCCTTCGCTCCAATCCACCAACCTTGAAGCAGATGCGTAAACCGCGGTGGGCTGATCCTCTCGGCTCCTGCCGCCAAAGGGAAGCCGAGGAGATCTGCGCGAATCAGCGTCAATCTGCGTTGATCTGCGTCCAATTGGACTCGCAGGCGAGCTCATTGGAAGCACTGGAGCAGCACTCGGGGGAATGGGAGGATCTCCGGGCATGAGGTGGCTTGTTACGTGTCTCCCCGTGAAGGC
>CAYXFI010000244.1:0-6163 GCA_964464205.1 uncultured Cytophagia bacterium | reverse complement strand
CTCCTGCCGCCAATCACCCAGATGCCGATTCTCCCGCCGCGTTCCCCTCCACCGCACCGAATTTACCTCGCCCCAATGTCAGGTGCCTCTGGACGCAGTAGCAATCGGTCAAGATTTGTCACAGCACAAGCCCCCGCCGAGCGCCCAGTCCGTCCGACCCAGTGGTCACCCAAGACCGGAACAGCTCATCGTCCGGACTGCAGATCACCGGCTTCTCTCACAGCTTCATCCGGAACCTACTCCCCCACCGCAAGCGGACGCGCAATCATCCGCAGGTCGTTGTTCAGCAGCACAATACCACGGCTGCGCTGACCAGCGACCTGCACGAACGTACCGCCGGGACACGAGGGACGGCACCCCCGAATCAGAACATCCACGCAATCTTGCAACTTGAGAAGCGAGGAATCGTAAGGCACGCAGCTACCGCGATTCACGAGCCCCTCGACACAGGCCTCTTCGACGTCCCGAAGCCAAAGGGCGTGTCGGCCGAACTCCTGCGTCGAATCACGATCGACAATCACGATGTCTTCCATCAACAATCGGCGCACGTGGGCCAGGGCGAAGTGGGCCGGGACCCAAGCGAAGTCGTTGGGAGCGATATTCTTGAGCTTCCTCGTACCCCGGGGCTTGTGGCGGCCCGAGAGATCACCGCGCTGCGGTACCTCCATTCGCACGTTGCGCGGGGTGAGTCCTTCGATCTTTTTCTCCGGCATCCCAGCGATCAGGCAGTTCCCGCCGGCCGTCCGCAGGTTCAGATTCACGAAGCTCAGGTTTCGGATTGTGCCCAGCGGAGCGCCGCCCCGGCTCTCGATGTCGATGAAAATCGGGTAGTCGCCGTGTCCGGTGCGGTACCGCGGCTTCGTGCCCGTCTCGATCGTGATTCCTGAGAACGTAGGGTCCTCGTAGACGCCGCCGTCTTTCATGAAAAGAGCGATGCTCACCCGACTGTTTCGAATCAGGATGTTGTTGAGGGTCACGTTCCGGTTCGTTCCGTGAGAGGCCGTGCCGCACTTGATGGCGCTGCCGTCACTGATCAACACGCAGTTGCTCACGACGATGTTCTCGCACGCGCCAGCAGCCGCGGCGGACTTGAGGCAGATGGCGTCATCCCCCGTCTCGATGTAGCAGTCCGAGATGAAAACGTTGCGACTGGAGATGGGATCAATTCCGTCGGTGTTCGGCGCCTCCTGGTCGTTGACGATTCGCACCCCCCTGACTCAGACCCCGCCGCATTCTTCCAGTGCAACGTTGAACGCCGCGGAGTTTTGAATTCGGGATCATCGAGATCGAATGCTCCTCACCAAGGGTTGTGTCTTCGCGGGTTGCGATCTGCAGGAATACCCTCTCGGACAGCCTCCTCGTGCCGTCGAAACTCGGAGTGCTGAGGTTCACGTATCGAACTTCGAGGGAATACTTCAAGTTCACCAGTACACCCAAACCAATCTGGAAACCGAAGTGCCGCCCAAAATCCCACTCGGTAACCTCGGCCTTCACCTCCCCCACGTAGGCGGTCTTTCGCGGGGCCCTGGACACGTTGACACCCGCCCCTACCATCCCGAACAGTGCGACCTTCGGGGAAAAGTGGCAGTCGGAGCGAAAGCCGGTCATCACAGGCACGTTGATCCATTTCCCGGATTCCATGCGCAGAGCCACCGTGTCGCCGAGCTCGTGGCAAAAACGGGTCAGCGCATCGACCGCGAACTCGGGGGTGTTCAGCATCGGTCAGCACCATCGACTCACCGACCGAATCGCCCAGAGCCCGACCCCCGAACCCGAAATCGATGTACAGGCTGCTCGTGATCTGGCAGTAGATCGCCCGCCGATCCGGACTCCCCGAAATCGCTGGCCATCTCTCACACGGTGACATGATCGAATATCAGGTTCTCGATGATGCCGCCACCGCTCCTCAGCAGAGCTGCCGAGTTCCGGTAGAGTGTGCAGTTCTGCACGAAGATCGTGTCCTGGGTGTTGCCGCGAGTATCGATGAAAACGCCGGTTGCCCGAGCTCGCGAGCAAGAACGTGTTCCGCACGATCGTGCTCGTGATGTACAGCTTCTGGTCCTCCCAGTTCACCCGGAAAAATAACCGTGCGTCGTAGTCCCGGAAACACCATCGTCCTGCTTCACCGCAACCATTCGAAACGTTCAGCGAAGCAACGTAACTCTGCGCACTACCCTCTCCGCTCCATCTTCGGCCACGATGATGAACACTCCACTCGCCAGCGCGGAGCCATTCTCGGCTCGCCCGTCCCACGAGAATCGGCCATCAGCGTCCACCGTGGGAGCCGGCCACAGCCGCCTCACCATTCGTCCCAGCAAGTCGAACACAGTGACCCGCAGGTCGGCGGACCTTCCGGATCGAACCCAGATTGTGAGCTCGTCGCGAAACGGGTTCGGGAACGCTTGCAGCTGCAGCGTGGTCGGCAGCTCGGGATCCCCCTCCACCACAGCTACGCCGCTGACCATCGGCAAGAACTGGAACTTCTTCGAAGACGACCGCGCACCGCCCGACGATGACTGGCGCACGTTGTAGGACCAGCCGAGATACTCCGACCCTCCACCGCCCCGGGTCGTGGCGAAAGCCGAGCGGGAATAGCCGCCGAAGTATCTCGCCTGATTCGCGGGATAGGACTTGTCATCCCACGTGGGATCGATGGGAACCCACCCGACGCGGGGGAAATACACTTGCGCCCACCGATGAAACACCGTGTCCTCGTACGGAAGATCACTCCGGATGTGACCGCCCGCCTCGTACCGCGCCGGAATACCTGCTGCTCGGCAAAGGGCCACGAACGTGAACGTGTACTCAGAGCAGGAGCCCTTCCCGGTTTGTAGACATTCCGGCGCGGGAGCCCAGCGGTTATCCCGCTCGTACTCAATGTGCGAGATCACGTAGTCGTGCAGACGCCTCACCTTCCAGTAGTAGTTCGTTTCGTCCCCCAACGCCTCCCGCACGGCATCCTGGATCACAGGATCGTGGATTTGGTAGCGCTGCCCGTCGCGAGTGTAGACGTCGAGAATCTCTGGGGGAATCTCATTCGCATCCCCCACGCGGTCGGGGAGAAACAGGAAACGGCCCGTGTAGCTCCGGGCGTTGACCTGCCACTGGAGAGTCACCGTCGCTCCGCCCTGCAGCGTGTCCACGTAGACGGCCACGGTCTGGCCGTACGAGTCCACCACCATCTCCTTCGGGGGCCTCGAGAAGCGCACATCGCTCAACAGGGTTTGGAACAGCCCATCCGACGGAACTGCGAAGTAGCTGCGCAGGTACATCCTCGAACTGCTCGAGTTCCGCGTGACCACGGTGTAGCGCACCGTGTACTCCAGCGAATCGTAACGCGCGTAGAGCTCGTCACCCGACAGGGAGATCTTGTAGATGCGATTCCCGTCGTAGTCCGCGTTCCACAGGTATTGTCCGTCCCAAGCCAGTCCGTAGCTGTAGCTGCCGGGTGCCCGCAGGATGGTGACGACCTTCTTGTGTACCGGGTCGATCTGGTAGAACTCGTTTAGCTTCCGGTCGACGCTCCAGAAATACCGCCCGTCCCATGTGAGCCCTCTGTTGTAGCCACTGGGCGAGGTGAACTCGTCCACAAACTTGCCGCTGTCCGGATCCCAACAGAAGATCTTCCGCGCCCCGCTGTCCTGGTAGTAGAGCTTGCCATCCTTGAACGTGAGCCCCCGCGGTGCGGTTGTCGAGATTCGTAGCGTATCCAGAATTCGGCCGTCCGCGGGGTCCAGCTTGAAGATGGCGTCCAGCTCGTTGTCCGAGCACCACAGGTGGGTACCGTCCCAGGCCAGTCCCGTCGGTGCACCCCCGGGCGAAGGGAAAGATCCGAGTACCTGACCGGTGCTGCGATCGATTCGGTAGATGCGGTCGGCCGCCAGATCGGCCACCCACAGGTCTTGGCCATCAAATGCCAGCCCGGACGGGTGTTCGTAGGGACCCGGAAAAGACCCCACCACCCGCCCGATCTGCCCGAAACTCAAATTCGTGACCAACAGCATGCTCAAAGCGAAAGTCCAGCTCCGGCTTCCACCTTTGCGACGTTTCATTCCCAATCCTCCTCAGGTGACCCAACGTCACCGAAGTACAACGACTTTGCTCCTGAACGTCCACCGCGGCGCCCGCAGAATCAAGAAGTACAAACCCGATGCCAACTCACCATCCGCCGAGTGTCCGATCGTCCAGACGATCTCGCCCTTTTCGTCGGGCCGGAGCCGTTCGGCCGCTACCTTCCGCCCCAGCACGTCGTACAGTTCCACCCGCCAATCCTGCTCACACTGAACGTCCGGTAGGAGCTGGATGTGCAGCGTTGCCCCTCCGGCTACGGGATTGGGGTAAACCAGCGCCGGGCGTTCCGGAAGTGGGGCCCTCCGATCCTCCCTCTCTCGAACGCCCCCCGGTATCTCGCCGCGCAGCCAGGCGATCGCTCGCTGCAGAAAGAGCGGCCGATCCACGAAATCATCCCTGCCCGGAGGCCTCGCGACTGCCTCAAGCCCGAACCCGAGGAACACAAGGAGCCAACCGACAGCAGAATCGTGGACAACCACCCCCGCGACCTGCGTCAGCGAGTCGTCGTAGAAGACCAGGGGTTCCGCCCCGGCGAGCGGAGACAAGACGTCGGGCGAGACCTGGTTTCCAGCTCCCCCCGTGCCACCAATGAGCAGGAACTTCTCCTCGAACGCGAGCGGATTACTCGGCGGAACGTTCAGCAGCCGGTCCCGGGCATTGCCCACGTAGGTACATCGGAGATAGCGCCGGGCGAATTCCGTCCCGTCGGTCGTTTCCAGGATGTTTTGTCCCGTCAGCAGGAGCCGACCGCCCCTCTCCAGGAACGCAGCCAGCGAGTCGCGCTCTTCGGCTGTGAGCACATCTGATCGCTCGCTTCCGGTGAACCAGACCACCACGGGCTTCTCCGCGAGACCGGCGATGCTGCTCGAGAGAGAGGCTACATCCCCGCCGGTGGTCAGTGCGTAACGGAGCCGGAGACCGTGCAAGCTCTCCACAAAGTAGCGTTCGCAGTCTTCTGGCTCGTCGTCTACCAGGATCACGTCGGCGATCTCCACCTGGAACGTGACCCGCACACTCTCCGCGCCTACCGGAACTGCCAGGGTGTCCACGGTCAGGCCGTACGGGATCTTGGGGACGATGCGACAAGCGTAGAGTCCCGGTATCAGCTCAAGAACCGCGGGGCCCTCCTCGGCTCTGCAGGTGGTATCCGCCGACAACGTCGGGTAGTCGACGCCGACCGGCTCGACGCTCACCTCAGCGTCCACCGGGCGACCGTTTCCATCCCGCACTTCTACCCAAACCTTGGCGGGCAGCAGGTACGGCCTCAGCAGGGCAATCACGTCCAGTTTTCCGGCGCCCCAGATCGGATTCGGCGCCGACCCCGTGAAAAGGTCCGTTCGCGCACTGGCCACGAGCCGCCGCTTGACCTGTCCGGCGCTCAGAGTCGGATCGACCCGAAGCAGCAGTGCCACCGCCCCCGTCACGTGGGGGGCTGCGAAACTGGTTCCACTGCCGTAGGCGTACAGCGGATCCCCGTGGTAGGGCTTGTCGTCCGAAACGAGCGACCGGGGCGCCACAACCCCGCCTCCCGGTGCTGCCAGGTCCGGCTTAGGGGCACCGTCTCGCCTGGGCCCACGGCTGCTGAAAGACGAGATCTCGCCGCGAGGACTGGATTTGTTGTTGTAAGAGGCCACCGCGATCACCGAGTCGCAGCAGGCCAGCTCACCCACGGTCTCCTCGGCATCGACGTAGTCGACGAACTTCGCTTCGACATCCCGGATCATCCACGCATCAATCTCACCACCTGCGGGGAGCTGGTTCAGGGCGATGATCCGCAGCGTCCAGCGTCCTTTTCGGATGTAGCCGCCGTCCAGGGGATTGGCCAGTTGCACGAGGAACTCGTTGTCCCCGTTCAGCGGAACCCGCGATTTCGAGACCACTCGAACGCGGCCATCCTGCATCCGGTAGATTACGGCCGTGTCGCCGCTTACCGCTTGTGCCAATTCCCCCGAGGGAGAGACGATCCGCAGGGCCATACTGTCCTGCCCCTCGAACCACAGGTCCACGTAAATGGACTTCTCGTCACCTTCCACTTCGACGTGGATGTCCAGGGAATCCAGCGGAGGGACGATCGCCTCGGCATGCCAGTCTT
>CAYXFI010000243.1:0-6173 GCA_964464205.1 uncultured Cytophagia bacterium | reverse complement strand
CGTCTGGCGAGCGGCGGGTTCCGTAAGGAGTACGAGTGGCTGGCAAACCAGCAGGTCTACTTCCGTCTCGTGGACGAGCCCTACGCCGAGATTCCCGCTTTTGTCGCGGCCGGGGGGAGGGTATCCTCTCCGCCTGGAGAACCGATCGGCGTGGAGGTGCGGGTCGACGCCTTCGCCTTCGACGAGGCGTACGCCGCGGAGTTCCTGATCTACAGGTTGCAACTCCACCGCACCCGCCCCGGACCGGATACCCTGCGACGTGTGTGGATCGGGCTGCTTGTATTCATGGGAACCCCTTCGTTTCCCCGGGGCTGGTGGGCCAGATACTACCGCCTGGAATGGATCCCGGTCGCGGGTCGCGAAATTCCCCTTGCGTGGTGCGGAAATGCGGACATCTGGTGGGAACCGTACGGCCGGAGGCCACCCCTGGAGCACGCGCCCGCTTTCCCGGGGGTGGCAATCCTCAGGTCTGAACGTCTGTCCTCCACCGGAGCCGCAGAGGCAATCCCCCTGTCATCCTGGCACGTGATCGACATGTGGGAGTGGTACAAGCTGCTCCGGTACGACGGACAAGCGCGCGCCCACGCCGAAAGGGCCCAGTACGCCATTCTGGCGGGCGACACGACGGGGCTGAGCGCGAAGGAAATCAAAGTCTTCTTTCACCCACCTTCTGCGGATGCTCCACTCAACTTCGACGCGCCGGAGGTCACTGACCGCATCCGGTACTTCGACGGCGGTCAGGTTCTGGGGTTGGGCCCGTTTTCGTGGGCTTCGAACGACACAATTGTTCTTGAGTTTGCCATGCTGGTGGCGGATTCTCTCGCCGGTCTGCGCAGGAACGCCTACGTCGCGGGATGGATGCTGACGGACGGGGCTTTTCGTCGCAGTGAGCCGCCGCAGCCACCGGTGGTCCACGCCGTTGCCGGCGACGGCTGGGTCCGGCTCTACTGGGACCGGAAGGCGGAGGAGAGCGTCGACCCTCTGTTCGGCTACCGGGATTTCGAGGGGTACCGGATCTACCGCACCACTGTGCCGCCCGCGCAGGGTCAGTGGGGTGAACCGATGCTCGACCAGGATGGCAACCTCGTAGGTTGGGTTCCCGTTGCCCAGTTCGACCTGATCGACGGCGTGAAGGGTACCGATCCGGAGTACCCGCACTACCAGCTCGGCCACGAGACGGGCCTGGTTCACACCTGGCTGGACACCTCGGTCACGAACGGGGTGCGCCACTGGTACGCCGTGTGCAGTTACGACCGGGGGATCCAGCCCGATCCGAAACTCAACCCAGATGGGTGGCCCCCGTTTCACTCGCTCGAATGCCCAAAAGGGACCGATCCCGACGAGGCACCCAATCTCGTTGAGGTGGTACCCGGCACGTTCGCAGCAAACTACGTGGACGCGCAGGCCACTGTGCGCCCACTCCTGGGAACCGTCGGCAACGGACCGATCGTCCCAGAAGTGGTGGATCCCTTCGCCGTCACTGGTCACACCTACGAGGTCAGCTTCGAGGACACCTCGTCGGCGGGGATGAGGTACTGGGTCTGGGATCGAGATGAGAGGCGTTTTGTAGTTGAGGGTGCTGGCGCGATCCACGGGGAGGAACCCCCGCTCTTCGACGGTCTGCGGCTCTGGATCTACGCTTTCGACGACGTGCAGATCCGTGAGGATTCCACCGGCTGGTACCGGTCGGACGGCGGGAAGTCCGATTGCAACTGGAGGGTCAGAGGGACTCGTGGCCCCGCGGTGAACCTCGGCAACGACTACGAGTTTCGCTTCACGGCTGAGGGCGACACGAGTCTGTACTCGAGGAAGTTTGCGCCATTTGAAGTCTGGAATCTGACCCGCGGTGTGAAGGTGGGCTTCGAGATTTTCCAGGACAGCCCGGAGGATACGACCCCGGAGATGCGGGCCCGGTGGACGAGTGGCGACGTGGTGTGGATCAGGGAACGGTTGGCCGGCAAAGACCAGTGGACTTGGAGGATCATCATCGAACGGAATCCGGAAGCGCCTGAGGACCGCCCACCGCAGGTGGGAGATGTCCTGCGAATCCGCACTTCCAACCCGTTCCGCACCGGCGACCGATTCGAGCTCCGCACCCGTCCCTTCGCGCTTCGTGAGACTTTGAGCGGGGACGAGCTGGCGGAAATCAGGGTCGTTCCGAATCCGTACGTGGGCTACGCGGAGTGGGACGAGGGGTACGAGCACCGCGTGAGCTTCATCCATTTGCCGTCCGACTGCCGCGTGACGGTGTTCACCCTGACGGGCGAGAAGGTGTGGGAAGTGGAGAGGCACGGCCGCCCGGACGGCCAGGAATTCTGGAACCTGAGGAACCTGCAGGGAATGGAGGTAGCCCCGGGCCTTTATCTGTACGTGGTGGAAACGAAAGACGGCCGCAAACGAGTCGGCAAATTCAGCCTGATCCGGTAGCTGCAGTGGCCGACTGACAATTCCGAAGGTGCCCGCGAAGCGCGTTCAGTTCTTGCCACTGAGTCCGGGCAAACGGCAGTCACCGAAGCTTTGCAGGGGGATCGCACGGACTGTTTTCACGCTGGAGCTGGCTGGGCTCTGTCTGACAGATTCTACCTGACGAGGTCGGGGAAATGAAGGTGCGAGCGGTGCCGTTCATGCTGGTCGCGGCGTTTCTGTTCGGCGGCTGTTCGGAGAAGATTCCGGAGGGACCCGAGAAGAAAGACGTGGTCCAGGTGGAGCTCTGGATCGTGAACCCCAAAGAACGCTACCCCCAGCCCGGTCGCTTCCTCGAACGGTACCGCCTCATACCTGCGGTCCTGTTGAACGAGGACCGGCTCAAGGCCTGGGAGGAGCTCACCGACTACCACGTAGCTTTCCGGGTCAAAGTCGCCAACACGTTCGACGAGACGATCGACGGAACCAAGTGGATCGACATCCAGGTTCACTTGTGGGAGCCGGCGAATCCGAGCTGGAGGAAAACCCTTCGATTCCGCGACTACCGGCCGGGGGAGTCGCTGGCGCCGCACCCGGCCCAGACGGTGACCCCGTGCACCGCGGACTCGCTAATCCGGCACCAGACGGACGACGAAGGCAAATCGATCCACGAGACCGGACGCTACCACGCGTTCGAAGTACGGCAGGTGGTGTACCTCAACCGGAGGGACTGGCGGTACTGGGTCCGGTGCGACACCGTGTACACCGGCTACGTTGACACAGTGAAAGCTTTCGAGGGGGAGAAGCTGATCAAGGCGAAAGCCGAGGTGAAGCTGTTCCGGGAGTTCCCGGCGTGGGAGAGCAACGAAGTGGAGTTCCGGCTCTACTACCTGTGGCCGAAGGGCTACCTGGTGCCCAAGTACCGTTGCCGTGAGGGTCCGGCTCAAACCGGCGGCGGTTGATCCCCGAGCCACCGTCGTTGTAGGAGGCAGCTCCAGCTGCCGACAACCAGCTGCTCGGGAGTCGGGACCAGGAAGTCCCTCCTACCCCTGCCGGAATCGGGCGCGCAGGTAGGAGGCAGCTCCCGCTGCCGAGAGCTAGCTGCAAGGCAGCTCCCATCCGCTCGGGACCGGGAGGTCCCTACCGTCGGCGGGGCAGGGTGCGAATGTAGGAGGCAGCTCCGGCTGCCGATACGCGACTCCCACTGCCCGAGGCAACGCTGGCCGCTGCCGTGTACGTGGTGGGTCAAAAAGGAGACGATTGGGAGAGCTGAACGATGGCGCGTGCGAAAGCTGTGATCCCGGCGCTTCTGGCCGCGGCTGTGTTCGGATGGGTCGGCTCGCGGGCCGCAAACGCGGGCGTCACCGGGGTCATCACCGGCCGCGTGATTGACAAGCAGACGAAGGAGCCGCTGATCGGGGTGAATGTCGTCGTGGTGGGCACCTACCACGGCGCCGCCACCGACCGAAACGGCCGCTACACGATCCGGCACGTACCCGCCGGCGTGTACACCCTGCGCTTCGACATGATCGGCTACGCCCGGTACGAGGTGCGCGGTGTGCGCGTGGTCATGGACCTGAAAACCACCGTGGACGCCGAGCTGGAGCCGGAAGTGATCGACCTGGGCAGGAAAATCGTGGTGACGGCCCAACGGCCTCTGATCCAGCCCGACGTGACCGGCACCATCCACTTCGTCTCCGGCTCCAAGGTGGAGGCGTTGCCGGTGGACAACTTCCAGGATGTGGTGGCCATGCAGCCCGGCGTGACGGCCGACATGCACATCCGCGGCGGGCGCGAAACCGAGGTGCTCTACCTGGTGGACGGCATCCCCATCCAGCAGGCGATGCGCGGCGGAGCCGGAAGCGATCTGCCCAACGCGTCGATTGTGGAGGTGTCGGTGCAGACGGGCGGCTTTGACGCCGAGTACGGAAACGCCATGTCCGGGGTCGTCAATGTGGTCACCAAGTCGGGTGGAAACCAGCACCAGCTCTGGCTGCGAGCCCTGGACGATCGCCTCGGGATCGAAGAGAGCAACCACCGGCGCGAGTACGAGATTTTCGGCGCCGGGCCGATTCTGCGCGATCGCCTGCATTACTTCTACTCCGCCGACCTCCGGCTCTCCGACACCCGCTGGTGGCAGGACATGGTGCCGGTGTTCGGGTCGCCCATCGAGAGGAATTTCAACCTCGTCTCCAAGCTGACTGCGGTCCCGCACCGAAACGTTCGCCTCACCGTGCAGGCCCTGTACTCCGATTGGGACTGGCACGAGTACGAGTACCGCTGGCGCTACAACCTCACCGGTCTTCCTCCCCGCTGGAAGCGCTCGCTCCGTCTCTCCGCGAGCCTCACCCACACGGTCACGGACCGGGTGTTCTACACCCTGCGGTTGAGCCGCTACCGCATCGACCACCGCATGGGCCAGGGGAGCAAAGAGGACGTCGACCCGTCGATGGGCTGGCAGTACGAGCTGCCCTGGTACTACTTCGTGATCAGCGGTAAGCGCCTGTGGTGGCAGGACGCCACCGAAACCATCTCCATCGCCCGCGCGGACTTCACGGCCTACATCGGAGAGCGGCACAAGTTCAAGACCGGCGTCGAGCTGCAATTCTTCGATCTGGAGAACGACCTCGTTAAGTACGAGCCCCGCAAGACCTTCTGGGGACGGCCCTTGCTCGACAAGCCCCTGCTGAACTTCAGCAGCTACTACCACTACAAGCCGCGACAGGGCGCGTTCTACATCCAGGACAAATACGACAACGGTTTCCTGATCGCGACGCTTGGGTTGCGCTACGACTTTCTCGACCCTCGAGCGCGGAGACCGGTGGTCGAGTGGATCCCCGTGACGGAGGAAGAATACGAGCAGAAGATCAGCCGCTGGGTGCCGGCGTCGGTCAAGCGGCAGTGGAGCCCGCGGCTTGGCTTGTCGTGGCCCGCTGGGCCGAACGACCGGTTTTTCGTGAATTTCGGGTACTTCTTCCAGGTGCCCCTGTTCGACTACCTGTACACCGGGCTGAAGTACGATCTGAAGAAGGGGGTGCGGGTGTTGTACGGGAACCCCGATTTGAAGCCCGAGAAGACCAAAGCCTGGGAATTCGGCTACAAGCACGCGTTCCCCGAGTACCAGGCGGTGTTCGGACTGACTTACTTCAACAAAGAAATGGAAAACCTGGTGGACACGAAAACGTTCCTCGCGAGCGACAGCAAAGCCGAGGACGACGGCTTCACCCAGTACGTGAACCTCCCCGCGGCGCGATCGTACGGTTGGGAATTCCTGTTTGAGAAGCGCTACAGCAATCGCTGGTCAGCGCGGGTCTCCTACACCCTGATGTACGCCCTCGGTTACAGCGGCAACGCGGAGCAGGGACTGAACTACTGGATGTGGGGCTTTGAGGTGCCCAACAAGGAGTACTGGTTGAGCTGGGATCAGCGCCACACGGTCGTGGCGGAGCTTTTCTACGGCGTGCGGGGCAACTACGGAATCGACCTCGTGTGGCGCTGGCACTCGCCCAGGCCGTACACTTACTACCCTTCGCGCACCGGCTACGTGCCTGACGTCAACGTGCGCGTGGAGCCCAACAATGCTCGAATGCACAATGTGAGCTACCTCGACCTCAAGCTGCGGAAGGAATTCCGCTGGCGGCGCCTCGGGTTGCTGATCTACCTGGACATCCGCAACCTGCTGGATCGGAAGAACGTGCTCTGGGTAGCCTCCGACGGGCGAGTGGGTGGCGAGCTGGGTGACCCGAGCGCCTGGGACGTGGGCCGCCGTT
>CAYXFI010000242.1:0-6185 GCA_964464205.1 uncultured Cytophagia bacterium | reverse complement strand
GCGAGGCCATCGTGTAGCACACTCCTCGAAAAAAACTTGACATTCAACATAGGAGGCGCAGAGGTGTTGCGTCGCCGCGGTCTGGTGGACCTCGTTCACAGGCCTCAGAACACGTTGAGTACTACTCAACTGACCAGTCCAGCAGCGGCACAAAATTCCGTTGCATTTCTGGCCGCATTTGGCTAAACTTGCACCGCATTCGTGAGGGAAACGAGGTATCGGAGAGCGTGGATGCACGCCGGGGAACTGAGGGATACTGCTGGACGGCTGCGTCCGCGCAAGACTTCTGAGAAGAACATGATTCAGGTGAATCCTTCAATGGTACACTCGATCCACAAGCACCTGCATCACGGCGGTGAGTATCGCGCCGGTGGGTGACGTGTTCGCGCCTCAGAGGGAGAATACCAAGCCCACCGGTCGGTGGGCTTTTTTGTTGCGGGTCGACTGGCATCGGACGAGGAGACAACTATGGTCCTGAAACTTGGCCTACCGAAAGGTAGTCTGCAGGAGGCGACGTTCCGTCTGTTCAACCGCGCAGGTTTCTACGTGTCGGTGAGTCCCCGGAGCTACTTTCCGGTGATCGACGACGAGGAAATCGAGGCGGTACTCATCCGCGCGCAGGAGATCGCCAAATACGTCGAGCAGGGTGTCTTCGACGTCGGCTTGACCGGCCTGGACTGGATTCTGGAGACCGACTCAGACGTCCACGAAGTGTGCGAACTGGCCTACTCCAAACAGACCCTGCGTCCCGTCCGCTGGGTTGTGGCCGTGCCCAAAGACTCGGACATCCAGACGGTCAAGGACTTGCAGGGGAAACGCATCGCCACGGAGATCGTGAACCTGACCCGCAAGTACCTCGCTCAGCACGGCGTCGAAGCGCACGTGGAGTTCTCCTGGGGAGCCACTGAAGTCAAAACGCCAGCACTGGTGGACGCCATCGTGGAAGCCACCGAGACGGGTGCGTCGTTGCGAGCGAATGGCCTGCGCATCGTCGACACCGTGCTTGAGTCCACCACCCGGCTGATCGCCAACAAGCAGAGCTGGCAGGACGACTGGAAACGCCAAAAGATCGAGAACCTGGCCATGTTGCTGCAGGGAGCCATTGCCGCCGAGGGCCGTGTGGGTCTGAAAATGAACGTGCCCCGCGCCACAATGGACCGGGTGGCCCAGGTCATTCCCTCGATGAAGAACCCCACCGTGTCGCCCCTGTCCGACCCCGAATGGGTCGCGATGGAAGTGGTGGTGCCCGAGGCCGAGGTACGGCGACTGATCCCCCTGCTCAAGCAAATGGGCGCCCAGGACATCATCGAGTATCCGCTCAACAAGGTGATCCCCTGACTCCGCGGGCGAAGGCTCTCGCGCCGCCGTGGGCCCGACGCGGGAAACTGCAACGAGCACGCGAGAACAAAGGAATTGTGATGAACGTACCGATCTACCGCGACGAAGAGGCGCTCCGGTTTCTCGACAAGCTTGAGTCCCTGCGGGAAACCGACGACCGGAAGATCGAGGAGGTGGCGAGATCGATCCTGGACGACGTGCGAAACCGGGGCGACCGCGCCCTCATCGACCTGACCAAGAAATACGACGGCGCCGATCTCTCGCCCGCCGCTCTGCGCGTCTCGGAGGCCGAATTCGAACAAGCATGGCGTCAGGTGGACCCGGCCATCCGGGGGGCACTGCAGAGGGCGGCCGAGAACATCCGCCGTTTCCACGAACGGGCGATCCCGGAATCCTGGCTCGCCTGGGAGGACGGCGGGGTCATCCTCGGAGAGCGATTCGAGCCCGTCCGTCGGGTGGGCATCTACGTGCCGGGCGGCCGGGCGGCCTATCCCTCCACCCTGCTGATGTGCGCCGTCCCGGCCCGCGTGGCTGGGGTCGAGGAAATCGCCGTTTGTACCGCGCCGGACGCGGAGGGCGCAGCCAACCCCCTCGTACTCGTGGCTGCCCGTCTGGCCGAAGTCACTGAGGTCTACAAAGTTGGCGGGGCCCAGGCGGTGGCGGCGATGGCCTTCGGGACGGAGTCGATCCCTCCTGTGGACAAAATCGTGGGACCCGGCAATGCTTACGTGACCGCCGCCAAGCGGCTGGTCTTCGGCCAAGTGGGCATCGACATGCTGGCGGGCCCCAGCGAGGTCGTGATCCTCGCCGACGACTCCGCTGAGCCAGCCTACGTCGCCGCCGATCTGCTCGCGCAGGCCGAGCACGATCCCATGTCCATCGCCGTTTTCGTCACCGCGTGCGGCTGGATGAGCCAGGCCGTGGCGAACGAGCTCGAGCGGCAGCTCGAGTCCCTGCCCCGTCGGGAGGTGGCCGAATCCAGTCTGCGGACCAGGGGCGGCATCCTGCTCGGGAGGGACCTGGACGAATGCATCGAGTGGATCAATCGCATCGCGCCGGAACACCTGGGAATACATCTCCCGGACCCCTGGCCACTGCTGAAGCGCATCCGCAACGCCGGGTCGATCTTCCTGGGCATGTATTCCCCGGAGGCGGTGGGCGACTACTGGGCCGGGCCCAACCACGTGCTGCCCACTGGCTCAAGCGCTCGGTTCAGTTCCGCGCTCTCCGTGCGCGATTTCTTCAAGTCGAGCAACGTGATCGCTTACACCCGGACTGCTCTCGAGGCTTTCGGACCGGAAATCGCCCTGCTCGCTCGCGCCGAAGGATTGGAAGCGCACGCCAGAGCCATTGAGGTGAGAACCCGTGAGGCCGATTGAGAACATCCGCGCGGAGATCCGTTCCCTACCCGGCTACAGTCCTCCGGAAACCGGTCGTCCCGTGGTGAAACTCGACCAGAACGAGTGCCCCTTCGATCTACCGGAGGAAATCAAGGCCGAAGCCCTCGAACGCCTGCGCCGCACACCCTGGAACCGCTACCCCGAGTTCGAGAACCCGGCCCTGAGGGAGAAGCTCGCTGACCGGCTGGGCGTGAAGGCTGAACAGATCCTGCTCGGGCACGGATCGAACCAGATCATCTACAGCGTGGCGTCGGCGGTGCTGGAACCGGGCGCTCGTCTGGTCATCTCGCCGCCCACTTTTTCCCTGTTCGAGCTGGTGGGCCTGATCCAGGGCGCGGAAGTAGTGAACGTGCCACAAGGCCCGAATTTCGCTCTCGACGGCGAGGCCATCGCACAGGCCTCACCCGGGGCCAGACTGATCATGATCGCGTCGCCCAACAATCCAACCGGCGCGCCTCTCGACCCGAGCTACCTCGACCGAATTGCAGGGGCCACCGACGGTCTGGTGCTGTGGGACGAGGCGTACTTCGAATTCTACGGCAAGTCCGCACTGCCCGCTCTGAAACAGCACTCGAACGTACTGGTGTTGCGCACCTTCTCGAAAGCCTTCGGGCTCGCCGGGATCCGTTTCGGTTACCTGATCGGCGACGCGGAGATCGTGGCCGAACTGCGCAAAGTGAATCTGCCCTTCAACGTGGACAAGCTCTCCGAGGCGGTGGTGGATGTCGTGCTCGATCATCCCGATTTCGCGGCAGAGCGGGTGAACCTGATCCGCAGGGAACGCGAGAGGTTGCGCGAAGCGCTGCGGGCAATGCCCGAAGTCGAAGTCTTCCCCTCGGAGACCAACTTTCTGCTGATCCGTCTGCGGCGCGCGGAATCCGTGTTGCGATCGCTGATTCAAAAGGGCGTGTTCGTCCGCTCGTTCATTCACAGCCCCGGACTGGAAGGGTGCCTCCGCGTGACCGTCGGGGCGCCGGAGGAAAACGAACGCTTCCTCGAAGCCCTCTCCGAGGCACTGCAGGATGCGTCCGAGGGTAGCTGAAGCGCGTCGGGACGTGAATCCCACGAGGTTCCCTTTCGGGGCAAAGATAGCGATGACCGTGGGTCCGACAGGCCGGTTTGCACGGTCCTCGGTGCCGTTCGCCGACCGGCAATTGCAGAGGCGGCTGCAAGACGCGCCCGTTCGCAAAGGCATCGAGCAGGACGGGATGGTGATCCGGCGCGTCTTGGCCTGAGCTCGCGTTGGGTACTTGCTGGGTCCGTGGGCGGCGGCGTTGCTGGCCGCAAGAGAGTCCGCCAGATCGGCTGGACCGATGCCTTGCGGGACCGTGTGTGCCCGCGAGACGACGTGCGGTAGCGTCGCATCAAGCGAAACACGGGTAGAGCGCAAATGGGAAGAAGCTCTCGCGTCGAGTGGAAGACGAAAGAAGTCCAGGCGGAGGTGGAGCTGGACCTCGATGGTTCCGGTGCAGCGGACGTTTCCACCGGCATCGGGTTCTTCGATCACATGCTCCAGGCCTTCGCGCGCAACAGCCTGATCGACCTACGTCTCAAAGCCCGGGGCGATCGGGAGGTGGACGACCATCACACCGTGGAAGACGTTGGGATCGCCCTGGGGAAGGCACTGCGCCAGGCACTCGGGGACAAATCCGGGATCTACCGCTACGGTTGGTGCATCCTTCCGATGGACGAAGCGCTGGTGCGCGTGGCGCTCGATCTCAGCGGGCGGCCGTTCTTCTCGCTCGTGCGGGAGCGCCGTTTCGACCGGGTGGGCGAGTTCGATGGCGAACTCGTGGAGGAATTCCTCCGAGCCCTGACAAACAACCTGGGCATGAACCTCCACGTGGAAGTGCTCGCGGGTTGGAACACGCACCACATCATCGAGGCGATCTTCAAGGCTCTCGGAAGGTCCTTCCGCATGGCCGCAGAACTGGACCCGAGAACCCGGGGCATTCCTTCGACGAAGGGAGCGTTGCAGTGATCGCCGTGGTGGACTACGGGGCCGGGAACCTGAGGAGCGTTGAGAAAGCCCTGCAGGCCGTTGGTGCCGACGCCCGTCTGACCGCGGATCCCGACGCTGTTAGACAAGCCGAGCGCGTGGTACTCCCCGGTGTGGGCGCTTTCGGCGACGCCATGCAACGTCTGCGCACCGCAGGGCTCGCGGAGGCCATCCTCGATGCCATCCGCGCGGGCAAGCCGTTCCTCGGCATTTGCCTCGGTCTCCAGCTACTCTTCGAGGGCAGCGAAGAGTCGCCGGGCGTGTCGGGGCTGGCTGTGTTGGCGGGAGTCGTGAGGCGTTTCCCGGAGGACCTCAAAGTGCCCCACCTCGGCTGGAATGCCGTCGCGTTCGACGGATCGGAGGCAGTGTTCGCCGGCGTTCCACCGGGCGCCTACTTCTACTTCGCCCATTCCTTCTACGCTGACCCTCAGGACGATAACGTGACCGTGGGCACAACGGACTACGGAGTGAGGTTCGCCTCGACCATCCGACACAAGAACGTGTGGGCTGTTCAGTTCCACCCGGAAAAATCCCAGAAATGGGGATTGCAACTTCTGCGGAATTTTGCGGCTAGCTGAGCCGCGCGAGATCGTGACAGAAGACGAACCGAGCGGGAGGGGGCGAAAATGATCGTATTTCCCGCAATAGATCTGCTGGATGGCAACTGCGTCCGTCTCGTGGAAGGCAAGCGCGAGGCGATGACGATCTATTCCGATCAACCTGTAGAGGTGGCCCGAGGCTGGCAGGAAGCCGGGGCGACGTGGGTGCATGTGGTGGACCTGAACGCCGCCTTCGGCTTCGGCGACAATCGCGACGTGGTGTGCAGGATTTGCGAGGAAACCCTCTTGAAGGTGCAGCTCGGCGGCGGGCTCCGCACCACCGATGCTGTGCAGAGGGTACAGCGCCTCGGTGTAGCGCGAGTTGTGGTGGGCACTGCGGCGGTCAAAAAACCGGCCTGGGTGGCAGAGCTGGTGTCGGAGTTCGGGGCCGACACGGTGGCGGCGGCGCTCGACGTGCGTGACGGCCGGGTGGCCATCCGCGGATGGGAAGAACAGGAGCCCGTGGATCCGCTCGAACTGGCGCGCACCTGGGCCGAAAGCGGACTCAAACACGTGATCTACACCGACATCCGACGCGACGGGAAACTCGTCGGGCCGGACGTAGAGGGCGCGGTGCGGCTGGCGAAAGAAACTGGGCTCAAGGTAACCGTCTCGGGTGGGATCGGTTCAATGGACGACCTCCTGGCGGTTTTCGCCGCCGCAGATGGCCTGGAAGGCGTGATCGTGGGCAAAGCTCTTTACGAAGGGGTAATGGAGCTGAAGGAGGCCCTGCGTCTGGCTCGCGAGGCGGCGCGGGAAGGCTAAGAGGGAGCCGGCCACGGACCATCAGCACGAGCTGGCCGGGAAAAGGGGTCGGGAAGGTCTGCTCCGTCGAGCGGGACGCAGAAG
>CAYXFI010000241.1:0-6189 GCA_964464205.1 uncultured Cytophagia bacterium | reverse complement strand
GGCCGGTCTCTACAGGCTGAACCAGTAGCTCACTTTCACGAGAAACACGTGATCGCCCTTCGTGGAGAACAGGTCTCGGAAGTCGGAGACGGGGTAAAGGGTACCGTCCTCCCGAAGAGCTGTGCGCCCCTGGGACCACACCAAATACAAGGTAGAACCCGGCCGGTACTCCCAGCGCAACACGAGGTTGCTCCGGAATTCCTCGAACTTGAAATGCGGAGGATTCTCGTAGGTCACTGGCTCGTAACGGTCCCAGAAGGAGGCGGCATGCGGATCTGCTACCCGCTTGAATTCGTCGTAGTGGCCGGACGAGACGTAGGGCATGCCGTAGAACTGGAGGGATAGCTCGGGGGTGAGGGTCAGGTCCAACCGGGTTACCACGGCGAGGGTCTTTCTCTTCAGCCGCGCGAGGATGTACTCCTTGCTACCGTCCTCTGCCGTGCGTGTCTGAACGTACTGGATCCTGTCCGAACCCCAACGGTACCACGGTGTGAGGGAAATCTGCAGGCGACTGGAGAGTTGCAACTGAAGCTGACTCGAGAGCGAACGCGAGATCGACCCGTCGGCATCCTGACTCAGGAAGAATCTGGTCATGCCGAACACGGGCTTCCGAAAGTCACTGCGCATCCCCAGCCAGGCATTCCAGCGGTTTGCCAGCCGAACCGAGGGTCCGCCACGTAACAGGGAGTTGCTCATTCGGTTCCAATTCGGCTCGAACCCGCCGAAGATTCCCCAGTAGTTCAGGAACTGGAAGAAGAAATTCAGATTGGCCCCGTACCCGAGCGGCTCGTTTCCAAAAGTGCGGGCGTGCCAGGCGTTCGTGTACACGTTGTAACGGCGGAAGATCCTGCCCGGCTGATTCTCCACGTAGCCGAGGTACACGAAGGCGACTGCCAAGTCCGCTTCGCGCAAGAAACCCATGTCGTTGCACTCGAACCCCGGGGTCCGGAACATTGTGCCGGCGCCCCCTCGAAGGTGCCCGCCGCCGATCTTGCCCACGAAGACTCTGCCCGCAAGCCCGGAGAGGGAAGTCCGGTCCGGGTCGTATTCTACGTGCGGGGCATCGGGGCGCTGGAAGTAGCGGGCTGAAGAGAGCTGTGCCCTGCGAATCGCCTCGGGTTTTCCGTCGATCCTGCTTCCGGCAAGCACGAATTCCGCTTGCCAGTCGTGGTCGTGCCAGCGGTGGGTGAAGTCCACGGCAGCCGTCAGAGCGCTCCGATTCAGGACGGCGAAGCGCGGATCCGACACGTCGCGGGCCACGTGCGTCACGATCCCTCCGAGCATGGTTTTGCCCTCGTTCATTTCCCGCCGGGCGCGGGCGACGAAGTAGTTCGCCCACGGCTCCACTGGCACCCGGTACTGCTTTCCGTCCTCGCGCACGTCGGCTTCCGTCTTGCGCGTCACCGCATCGAGCAGGCCCACGCTCCAGCCCGATTCCGTGCGTCCGCTCAGTTTGGCAGCGAAGAGGATGGGCGTGGACTGGGGCACCTTGACGTAGGCGCCGGAGGGAACATCGGGACTCACCTCCGGTGCACGGCCGATGCGCCGGGTGTAGAATAGTCCCTCCTGCGACATCTCACCGTCACCGATACCCAAACTGTACTGGAAGATGTTCGCCCCCTCGGTGAAGAAGGGCCGCTTTTCCGGAAAGTAGGTCTCGTAGGCGGTCAGATTGAACTCCGAGGGGTCCGCTTCCACCTCCCCGAAGTCGGGATTGACGGCCACGTTGAGAGACAAGTTGCTGCCGATTGGATAGCGCATGTCCAGACCTACGGTGCCGTCGTACATGGGGCCGGCGCGGAAAGGATTCCCGGCCTCCCGATAGGGGAGACTGCTGGAAGTGCGAGCGTAGGGCATTACCTCCAGGCCGTGTTTCTTCGGCAGATTGCGGAGACCTCGCAGAATGCCGAAAAAGGAAACGCCGCCGCCCGCGTTCTGCGGGATGAGGTTCCAGTGGATTTCCTCGTTCTCTCGGTTGATCCGCCGAATTACGTTGAATCCCCACTGCTGCTCGGATTTGGTCGGGTAGCGAAGCTGCGAGAAGGGGATGCCGAACTCGGCCACCCAGCCGCTGTCGTCAATGGCGGTGCCGGAGTACCACACGGCGTCCCAGCCCACGTCCTCCTCGAATCCGTTCTGGGACATGTGCATGTCCAGCTTGGCCCCAGACGGGCTCACGCCGAAGACGAATGCGGTATTCCTGTCGAAGTAGCTGTCGATGAGGATCGCGACGAAGTCGGTCGGCACCTGAATGTTGTCGCGCCTGGCCAGTCGAGCCGTGATCCGGTCCGGTTCACGATCGTAGGCGCGGACGAGGACGTAGAGCATGTGATCGTCGTAGGCTACCCGGAAGCCGGTGCGTTGGGAAGGGGGATCGCCCTCCTTCGGCTGTCGTTGCACGAAACGGGTGTCCATGGGAATCGAGAGCCAGGCCGGATCAATCCGGCCGTCGACGTGAATCGAGCCGTTGGGGACACGCGTTGCTTCGTAGGTCTTGGGCTGGCTCTGAGCGAAGCCTGAAAGTGCGAGCAACCAAACAAGTGCAGCGAGTCCAGCTTTTTGTCCGCTCGAGAGCATCCCTTCCTCCGGTTCGGTCCATTCAGGTGTGATGCGAGCAGCTTTCCGAAGTGTGAGTATTGACCGCCGCGAGCACCGAGAGTGGGACAGGCCGCACCCGGGAAAGTGACGCGGTCCACGGGCCTCGTGTCGGTCCCGCAAGTCGAGGGGGCGCCGCACGACGTCTGGTTCGGACTCCGGGTACGTGTTTCCGTGGATTCCGGGACGCCGCTTCCCTTGCTCGTTGTTCCCGTAGACGACTACGGCCACTCCGTCAGCGCCGGGGCGCCCAAGCTTCCGGTGCCCGGTTGGTTCGTCCGGGTGCTCCAGCCTCTCGCCCGGCACCAGACCCTAAGACGGGATGAGTGGTCCGATAGTTTCACCTCCGACTCCAAGACTACGCGACGAGTCTGCCTTGGGTAGAGCGGGCTTCACCAGTATTCGGCCGCCTGGCATGCGGGCACGCCGGCAGGTCCATAGGAAGCTCCAAGTGAACCAACGGATTGGGGTACGGGGAGAACCCACACGGAGGCAGAAAAACCTTGGTTCACGCCGTTTGGCCTCGTCCAAGACTCCCTGGTGGGAAATCCGTCTGCCCTTCGCGTCACGGCAGTTTGGCCTCACGTTCTGGGTAGGTCTGCTGATCGTGTCGTTGGCCAGCCCGGTCTGCGCCCGCCTTGAGAAAGGTGCCTCCGGGCGACTGAGGTTTCGGCCGCGTTCACTGGAGGCTGGCGAGTGGCAGATGCTGTGGCCGGGGAACCTCCGCACCAAGTTTCGCTTGCTTCTGTCGCCGCAGCAAGGTACCTTTCGCACCGAATGAGGACTGTGAGGAGGAGTTGCGAATCTCTGCGGAATCGGAGGAAGGTGCCATGAAACGACTGTTTGCGGGACTGGTTCTGCTGGCTCTTGCTGCTCTTGTGCTGGGTCCGGCCCAGGCGCAGGAGAGATCTTGGAAATTCCTGATCTACGGAGATACCCGGACGCAGGACTCGGTTCACACCGCCCTGGTGGAGAGAATGACGACCGAACGGGCGGATCTTGTGTTCAACACCGGCGACATGGTCTCTCGCGGCCTGCATCCCGAGCAGTGGCGCACGTTTTTCGAAATCATCGCACCGTTGCGTGCGGTGTCGCAGTACTACCCCGTGCGCGGGAACCACGATTTCGGCATGAACTTCCTGGACAACTACGAGATGACGCGCGAAGGACTGGGACATTTCGACGTGCCTGTACCCCGCCCGGGAGTCTACTACTACTCGATCCGGCACAAGAATGCCAAATTCATCGTGCTTGACCCGTTTCTGCGCACGGACCCGGCGAGCCTGCAGGGCACGTGGCTCAAAGGGGAGTTGGAGGCCGCCAAGGACGTCCCGTTCGTTTTCGTGCTTTTCCATTACCCGATCTTCAACGCGCATCCCCGGAGACCGGACAACGAGCGGCTGAAGCAGGAACTTCACCCCGTCCTTCGCGACTACGCGGTTTCGGCCGTGTTCAACGGGCACGATCACTACTACTACCGAACGCGTCGCGAAGGTGTGCTGTACGTGATCAGTGGAGGGGGCGGAGCGCCGCTGTACGATTTCGACTCGAACCGGGTGGGACCCGAGGATGTAGCCAAACGTGAGCACCACTACGTGCGCTGCATCGTGCACTCCGATCGGGTCGAAGCGGAAGTGATCAACCTGGATGGTCAAGTGATCGACAGATTCACGATTGCTGCCAGAAAGTAGGCTCACGGCACACGATAACCGAGATTGGACGGTAGGAGAATGGACCGGACGGAGGTCAGCGAGGAAGTTCTTCGAAAACTGGAGCAGTACAGCTCGCCGACCGTGAGCAATGTGATTGAGCTTTTCGATCTGCGGCCCCGGGATGAGGGTTTCCTCGGGGGAGACATTCGCGCGCTCACGGCGGCAGCGCGAAGGCCGGTGGTCGGCTTTGCCGTGACGGCCACGGTGAGGACGTCCGCCATCCCCCATTCGGACGAGAGGGAGACTCCTTTCCCCGACCACCTGCGAAGGATCTCCGAGGTTGAGGCCCCGCGAATCGTGGTTTTGCAGGATCTGGACAGCCCGCCTCGAGCCGCAACGGTGGGGGAGTGTATGGCCACCGCCTACGCGGCTTTCGGCTGTGTAGGGGTGATCTGTTCCGGCTACGTTCGCGACGTGGTGGAGCTGGAACGGAGAGGCATTCCGGTGTTTGCCCGCGGAACGGTGGCATCCCACGGGTATTTGCGCTTGGTGAAAGTGATGGTGCCGGTGGACGTGGGAGACACCAGGATTTCGGCCGGAACACTTCTCCACGCCGATGCGAACGGGGTGGTCGTGGTACCGAGGCGAATCGCTCACTGGGTGGCGGCGGGCTGCGAGGATTTGGAGCGGATCGAAGCGGAGCTGAGGCAAAAGTTCGACTCCGAGGGCGACGCATTGGACGCGGGGGAAGTCTACCGCGTCCTGCTGGAAAAGCTCGAGGTCCTGCGCCAGAAACTCGTCAGCATGTGGAAGCGGGGCCGTTACCCTGACCTGGCGAAACCGGTGCTGGACTGGTGAACCAGTCCCTGTGATGTGCTTTGGCGGGGTGAGGTGAGGAAGACTCTTGGGCGAAGGCGAAAAGACAATCGTCACGAATCGGAAGGCTCGCCATTTCTACGACATTCTTGAGACGATCGAGGCGGGCATCGCCCTGCAGGGCACAGAGGTGAAATCCCTGCGCCAGGGGAAGGTGAACCTGGGGGATGCCTACGCCCGGATCAAGGATGGCGAGGTGTGGCTCGTCGACATGCACATCAGTCCGTACGAGCACGGCAACGTGTACAATCACGATCCGAGACGGCCGCGGAAGTTGTTGCTCCACAAGCGGGAGATCAAACGGCTGATGGGGAAGGTGCAGGAACGCGGGCTGACGTTGATCCCGCTGCGGATCTACTTCAAACGGGGGAAAGCGAAAGTGGAGCTGGCTCTCGCGCGCGGCAAGAAGATTTTCGATCGCCGCGAGTCAATCAAGCGGCGGGATCAGGAACGGGAACTGGCCGGACAACTGAGAGGGAAAGTGAAGCTTTAGCAGCGCGGACGGGTAGCGATGACCGGAACGGTAAACGTCTACGATGTTCTGAAGGAACGTGGTTTCGTCCAGCAGGTGACCGACGAAGAGGGTCTGCGCGGGCTGTTCGACCGCGAGAGGGTGACCGGCTACATCGGGTTTGACCCAACGGCCGAGAGTCTTCACGTGGGCAGCCTGATGCCGATCATGGGGCTGGTCCACCTCCAGCGGCACGGGCACCGGCCCATCGTGGTGATCGGCGGGGGAACGGCCCTGGTGGGCGACCCCAGCGGCAAGACCGAAATGCGGAAGATGCTGACGCGGGAGCAGATCGCGGCGAATGCTGAAAAGATCAAGGCGCAGATCGGCCGCTTTGTGGATTTCTCCGATGATCGAGCCATTGTGGTGGACAACTACGAGTGGCTCGGCCCTCTCAACTACATTGATTTCCTGCGGGAGATCGGCAGACATTTCAGCGTGAATCGGATGCTGGCAGCAGAAGCCGACCGCATTCGTCTGGAGACGGGACTTCCCCTTCGGGAGTTCAACTACCAGCTCCTGCAAGCCTACGACTACCTGATGCTGTACCGGCGC
>CAYXFI010000240.1:1754-6221 GCA_964464205.1 uncultured Cytophagia bacterium | reverse complement strand
CTCTGAGTCTCGGTGGTTCGGGCCTTTTTCACAAACCTTCTACACCACGACCACTTTCTCCTCCTTCGTCACTTCCCCAACGCCGATGGCGATGATCTTCCTCACCGCGTGGGGCGGGATGACGTACAGCCGGACGGTGTCCTCTTTCTCGTCGATCAACGCTCGCAGCTTCCGGACCAGGTTTTCGATTTTCGACTCGTCGAGGTGGCACTCGAACACGCTCTTTTGCACGTGTCGTCCGTGCCCTTTCATCAGCTTCATCACCTTGGTCCGGCGGCGGTTGTCCACCACATCGTAGGCCACAACGACGAACAACGCGCCCACCCCCTTTCACGCGTAGATGTACGGACGGTAATGTCCACGCTTGGCCAGCGAGCGGGCGAATTCCTGCACCTGGTGTTGCAGAATCCTTCGGAACGGCGTACGCCCTTTGCGGTAACGCACCACGGTGTTCAGCCTCGCTTCGAAAGCGGTGACGAACACCCTCAATCCGTCCCGGGTCAGGCGCAAGGCTTCTCCTTCTTTCTGGAAGTGCTCCGAGGTGATTTGCCCCCGATTGATCAGGGTGACGACCAGCGCGTCCACAATGGGGGCGCGGACTTCCTCCAATAGATCGCTGACCAGCGCAGGATGCCCGTAGGACAGGTCGTGATAGTAGCCGCGGTGCGGGTCGAGTCCCCTGCCGACCACGAACGCGAAGATCACGTTGAACAGGAGGGTGTAGCCGAAGGAGAGCAAAATGTTCACCGGATCCCGCGGCGGATGTTTCTCCCGCCTGCGGAAGCCCATGGGGTCCTTCAGAATCCGGCCGAAGTGGTGGAAATAAAGGGCAGCGAAGCTCCCCTCGAGACCCCGGATCTGGTCGAGGTTTTGCACGCCGCGAATGGAGCGCTTCAGGTTGCGCAGCCTCTCCCCGAACAGGCCCTTCGGATCGAGCCCGCGCTTTTGCAACAACCGGACGGTGTTCTGCACTTTAGCCACAACGATCCGCCGGCTGAAATCCAACCGGAAAGCGAGGTCCGAGGCCAGCTCGTACTGCCGTTGCCGGATGAGAGCGTTCTTGCCCGGTGCACCCGTGAGAGCGGCTCGGAAACGGCCGTCCTGGGAGACAAACACGCACGGGATGCCCTCGCGGCCCAGGGTGCCCAGCACCGCATTGCTCAGTTCCACCCGCCCGAACAGCACGACGCCCTCGAGAGTAGCGAGGGGCTGCAGAAACAAGCGTTCCTCACCCTTGCGCACAGCCAGGGCATGGCCCTCGCGCACCAAACGGGATCCCTGCTCCGTGACGTACAGTACTGCCATCGCGCTTCACCTCCTGATTGTGACTCGAACGTCTGGCGCCCGGTAGGGGCAGAACATCGCAGCGGATCGCCGCATGATGTCCACGCACCGGCGAGCGATCTCCTCTTCGTGCCCACGCTCCGCCTCGACCCACACCTCGTCGTACAGGAGGAATGCCACCGACCCGCGCCAGCCCTCCTGAGTGCTCTGCCGGTGAATCTCGGCGACGGCGGCGTTGAAGATGTCTGCCGCCGACCCCTGCACCAGCCGGTTCATCATCTTGCCTTCGGGGTTGGTCCCCTCGGGCAGGGGGATCTCGCGGCCGGAAAGCGTGATCACCACGCCGCGGGCACGGCACTCGCGGGCCCACTGGTCTCGGAATTGCTCCATCGCCCGAATGAAAGCCAGGGCACCCGGATGCGGGTCCACGACTGCGGGTGAACCTCCGTTGATGAGGGTGTTGACGATCCGCTTGCCGAGATCCCGATCCTCGGGGCTGAACCAGAGGTAGACGTCCCCCTGCGGCAGGTCGGGGATGGCGAGCCACAGCCTGTGCACCAGCACGTTCAGCAGCACGAGCGGCTCGATCTGCGAGTAGTCCAGCATGACCATGACGCAGCCGGGGGAGGGCCTGATTCGGCCTTCCCTCTCCGTCCGGCTCCACGTCTGCACGGGAGGGTCGCTGTAGGTGATGCGTCCGGTGATCGTGCCCACCCTCACCGCCGGGTAGATCCGCCGTCCGTCCACACACAGGCCCTTGCCCCGGAGGTGCTGGAGCAAGGGGGCCAGTTCCGGGGGATCGGCCTCCTCCTGGTCCAGTGCCGTGCTTTGAAGCACCGAGCCATCCCCCGAGCGCAAACGCCGGTACGGTCGCGCTACGGGAGGGGCCTTTTCGCCCAAACTACGAAGCACCCTGGCGGCCTGGTCCTTGTGAAACAGGCCCCAGTACGGCGAGCGCAGGAGCTCCCGAAGCAGGCTAACCAGAAGCTCCCGGAGTTCCTCCATCAAAGCCCACCCCTGCACGGCGGCGAAATTCCCCGCGGCCACGTCGCGAATCATCCTCTCCACGTCGTTCTGGCAGAACGAGGGGGTCACCTGCCGCAGCATCCAGCGGCGTAGTGCCGGAGTTTCCCGCCAGAGGTAGTGGAACAGCACGGGACGAAGATCTGGCCGTTCCGTCAACAGCGCAGAGACGCCATCCCAGTCGTGCAGCACCAGGTGCAGAAGAAGCCGTGTCTCCGGCGGAAGCTCCTCTGCCACCGGGGCCAGAGCCAGGGCAACGTCGGTTCGGCCTGACTCCGGCGCTCGAGAACGGTCCGGTTCGTGCAAGGCGCGGATGAGAGCGGGAAGCTCCCTCGGTTCCGGCTTCCCGACCCCCGCCACGATCTGTCTCGCCCTTTCGACGATCGCTTCCCTTTCGGTTCCAATCTTCGCCATCGTGTCACTCACCTCCCGTCATCCGTTCCAATCCCCACCGGGGACGAATCTGCCGCGTACCGGCGGCAACGCACCGGGTTTCCCATTTCGGCGACAGCGGGCGCCATCGAAGGCAGTGAGGGAAGACGAGCGAGCGCCGTCGGTCACCGAAAGCCCCGAAACGGGTGCCGCCTCTCAATCGGGGAAGCCAGGCGCCCTCTCGCGGGAAAGCCCCCGCCCCGGTAGTTTTTCCCCGGTGACGCTGGCACCGCGGAGGAGCCGTTTCCAATCAATCGGCGGGGCTAAGCACATGGGGGCTGGTTGCTGGGCGGAAGCGGCGCCCAGCAAGTCCAGCCGCCCCAGCTCAACGTCTTCGGCCTGGTGTAAACCGGGGTCACGCTCACCGCGAACGCGAGGCGAGCACTGACCTGCCGCTTCAGGTTCCGCCAGCGCCGGCCCCTCCGCGAGGCATCCCCACGCCCAGCCCCGCGACACGGGCGTCGTCCGTGCGCTCCTCAAACGTCCACGGGTTCGAACCGCAGGCCCATCACCGGCACGGGGAGTCCGAGAGCCCGGAAGATTCGCCGGTCCCAGGCGAGATTGGGATTGGCCAGCACCGCCTGTCGTAGTTCTTCCCGAGCCTCTTCTTCCTTTCCCTGCCTCCAGTAGAGCTGGGCCAGTCCGTAGCGAGCCTCGGCGCAATCTTTCCCGTACTTTTTCCGCTTGAAATCGATCGCTTTACGGTAGTTCGACTCCGCCAGTTCCTCCTTGCCGCTCTGCAAGGCGAGCTCGGCCAGCCGGATCCAGATCTTGTGCTTGCCCAGCTTGTCGCGACGGAGGGCGTCCAGCAGATCTTTCACCGCCAGGGAGGGGTTGCCCATGGCCACGTGGGTCTCCGCCCGACTCACCAGGACGTAGGGGACGTATCGGCAATCGAGGGCCCGCTGGTAGTACTCGAGGGCCTTGGCATGCTCGCCCCGTTTGTGCGCCAACCTCCCGAACCGTTCCCACACGTACTCCTTGTCCTGATGACCCTCCAGGGCCTTCGTCAGCTCCGTCTCCGCCAAGTCCAGCTCGCCCGTCTCGAGGTAGAGCTTGCCCAGATTGTAGTGCACGAAGTGGGCGTCCACGTATCCCTTCTTGTCGTGCTCCAGCACCCACTGGAACATTTTCAGCGCCTTGCGGTGACGGCGGCACTGGAGATGCGCTTTGCCGAGTTCGAACGTGCTCTTCACCAGGTACTTCTGGTTGGCGCGCCGCTGGTCCTGGTCCGCTTCGGCGTAGGCGTGTAGCGCGTCTTCGAAGGCGCGACTGGCGGGATTCGGTTTTCCCCAGGCCATCAGCGCCATCCCTTTTCGGTACAGGCAGGAGATGTACCTGGGACGCAACTTCAGCGCCTCGTCGAACCACGCCACCGCCTCCGGATAACGGCCCATCTGTGCGTACACGTAGCCGATGCAGTAGCGGGCGGCGGCCGACTTGGGGCTCATTTCTTTCCAGAGCTCGTACATGCTCAGAGCTCGCTCGAACTCACCGAGCTGGCAGTGGGCGAAACCAGCCGCGCTGTAGAGCTCAGCCCGTTCCGTCGGAGACATCTCGTCTTCTGACTCCAACCTCTCCTGAACGAACTGAACGGTACCGAGCCAGTCGCGCTTGGCCTTCATTTCCTCAATTCTCTTTTTGAAACGGCTCACGTCCTTCACCCCCTTTCGGGATTTGTACATTGGGAACGTTGTGAAAAACCCCGAAACCCGGGAAACCATCAAG
>CAYXFI010000240.1:0-1654 GCA_964464205.1 uncultured Cytophagia bacterium | reverse complement strand
GACCAAGTCCCTGGTTTTTCCCACAGACTTCGGTCTGACTCCCAAGAAGTCCTGAGGCAACACTGGGTCCTCGGAGCTACTCGCGCTTGTTCACCGTCGTCTGTGTTCTCCGCCGCGCTCTCCGGGTCTCCGTGGTGAGGAGTTCTTCTTTCACAGGACTCTCAGGCCTTCGTCTCAGACCGACCACCGCGCCGACCTGCTTCTCGTCGAGCCATTCTGCGCTGGCGGTTTACGGGCCGCGGCTCGGGATGTTGAGTGGGGGCGGAATACCCCTCTCCGGTTCGCCGCGCCACCCTTTGCTGCGTCGCGCCGGAGAATGGATCTTCTCCGAACACCCGCCGCGGGAGGCGGAGCCCCCGGGGCCGAGGCACCCAGAAGCCGCCGGGGGTCCGCTCCGCGGTCGGGTTTCCCCCGTTCGGCACGGGATGCAACGTCCGCGGCCGGGCGGCATTCGCAAGACCGTCCCGAACCGCATTCCCCCGATCCCCCGATGGTGATGAATCGGAAGCCCCGTTGGGCCAGCCGACCGTCGACGTTCTTTTTGCCCGGGCGAGCCCGGAATGCCCGCGCGGGGCATTCAGGCGTTCCCCGTCACGGTGCTGTGGTACGGTCCGCGATCCAGCCTCTGAGGAAGACTGGCCCGGGTGACCCGCACCGTCACCCACAAATCGCCGTGGGGGAAAATCAGGTGCCGCACACCGAGCTGCCCGCGCCACACCCGCACGAAGAGCTGAAAGTCGCTTTCGGCGTCGTCGGGCAGCCACTGCAGTTCCAAGTCCATCGCTACCGCCCCCTTTCAATCCTTGTGTCGGATTTTCCTGGTGAACGACCGATTCTTGAAGCAGGTGATGAGGGCCTTCGTCTTCGGGTCCAGCACCAGTGTGAGCCCTTCGAGCTTATCGATACGGGTGTAGCCATCCCGGCGCATGCGCTCGATGTGGCGCCTGCCCAGGAAGACGAAGAGCGACTTGTGCGCGTAGATGCGCTTGCCGTAGCTCAGCGCCAGGTCGACTTGCCAGCGGGGGATGTTTCGCTGGCCCATTCGCTTGAGCGCGTGAGCGGTGAAGGCAGCAGTCACGGCGATCACCTCCTTTCGCGCCTTCTGAATCAATCCGCGCGAAAGATAGGTGATGCGTCAACAACACTCCAGCTTCGCAGAGTCGCTGCGAATTCGCCGCGAACTCAGAAGCGATCAGGTGGATCGGGAGCGTTCAGGAGGGAGTATCACTTTGCAGTTTTGTGGGGGGATTGGAAGCAGGTAGAAACCATAGCCGGCGCGGCGGGAACGCGCGATAACGCACATCTCCGCCACTTCCGGCGGCAAAGGAGCGGCGCGGATCGTGTCGTTAAGACGTTTGAGGGAAGTGAGGAAGTCCTTGAAGACCCATGGCACGGCTGAACGTTTCGTTCCACGGAGGTAGTGATCGTCGTAGAGAGCGTCGATTGCCCTCACGTACCCATCCTCGAACTCGTCACTCCGCAGTTCCTCTCCAGCGTGTTGCATGAAAAAGTGATATACTGCTGCCAATCGCGGTTGGAGGCGTATCCTTTGCTCGCCGTTCCCCCAAGTGATAGTGAGTTGCCGATCTCCTACGTCCAGCGTGACATGTAACCCAGTGGCCGATACGTCCAAACGGCGCTGGGTGAATTCAAC
>CAYXFI010000239.1:0-6247 GCA_964464205.1 uncultured Cytophagia bacterium | reverse complement strand
GGTGACGGTGTGGAAAGCGTTGCTGGTGTAGAGATTCTGACCGGCCAGGTCCACCCTGTGGTCATTGAGCAGAGGCATGAGTCCGCCGTCGTCTCGTAGGTAGAGGCCGATCCAGCGCCACGTGCTGCCGCCCACGATTAGCGGCTGGCGCAGGAGCTCGTTCACTTTGAACTTCACTTGAATCGCGAATTTTCGGAAATTCAGTCGGTCGAGATTGGGTGTGATGACGTGGTAGGCGCCCGGTTCACCGCTGTACACGTAGACGCCGTTGCAGTAGATGCCGCCGTCCTGGAACGTCACGTTTTGCAGATGGATGGGCGGGTTCAAGCCGGTAGCGTCGAGCGAGTCGGAAGTAAGCGGGTAGTGGGCGACGAGCTCGAGTCCGCTCAGGTCCTGCCCTGTTGCCGTAGCGCAGATCACTCCGGTCGAGAGCGCAATGGCCAGGAGCTTCCGGGCGCGACACATCGGGTGCCTCCTTCGGTTCGGTGTTCGTTGCTCAGGGGCTTGCTCAGTACAAGGGCTTCGAGCCAGGAGCGGCCTTCTGGCAGGAAGCGGACCTGCCGCTCCGCCCGTCGGCACCCGATAGCGATGGCCCAACTTGGGAGGGATGAATCGATCCGACGGTGGGTCCGGCTGGCGCTGAGGCAGGCTGCGCAAATCTACGATTCATGCTTTCTTGGCGCAACCGCTTTTTGAGCAGGGATTTGGATATTGCTCATGGGGCGGACCCGCATCACGCGTGGTCGGTGCGATCGCTGCGTCGGATCGGCCGCCGCTGCACGCGGATGCACACCCATTCCCTTTCGGCTCCGCAATTGGCCAGAGAAGGGAGAATGGTCACTCGCAACGGGGAGATTGAGTGTGAATAGCGAATTGCAGGGTAGGCTCTCAAATTCCTCGCGCACCCTTGTTTCTTGACCGAATAGTTGAGGAGGGACAAAATGTTCCGTCTGTCAACCGAACTGTTCCTGCTTGCGATGGGTGGGGTTCTGCTGGTGGCGAGCGTTCCGGGTCTGCCGGAAGCGCAACGGGGTTGGCCTCACCCGATCCCGTGCCGAATCAGCGACGACGGCCCCCCGGACCTCTGGGTGATGACCCTCGGCGACGTGGAGACACCGCTGGCCCAGGGAGTGTTCGATCCTTCCCGCGATGAGGTGCGCTTGAAGGACGGGACCGTCATCCCCCACTACTTCCGGGACTCGCTTGGGGTGCGGTACTTTCAACCGATCGACAAGTCCCGCTTCCCCCGGCCGCCCTCCGGTTGGTGCTCGTGGTATTTCTACTACCAGGAAATCAGCGCTGCGGACGTCCTGAAGAACGCCCGCTGGATCGCGGAGAATCTGAAGGACTACGGAGCAGTCTACGTGCAGATCGACGACGGATGGCAAGGCGTAGGCCACGGCCTCGGGGAGAACCGCGACTGGACGACGATTGACCGGCGCTTCTCGATGGGAATGGACCGCCTCGCGCAGGCGATTCGCGAGCTCGGGCTGAAACCTGGACTGTGGCTTGCGCCCCACGGCCAGAGCAACCCGGACGTTGTGAAGGCGCATCCTGGTGCGTTCCTGCTCAAACCCGACGGTTCCTCGGCGTCCGACACGTGGGAAGGCAGGTTCCTGGTCGATCCCTCCACCGATGCAGGACACGCGTACCTGCGCGAGCTTTTCCGGCGGCTGGTAGACTGGGGCTACGAGTACTTCAAAATCGACGGCCAGCCGATCGTGATCGACGAGTATCGCCGGAAGTCGGGTTTTTTCGGCAAGCGGGGCGGCGACCCGGTGGAGCTGTACCGCCAGACTCTACGGACAATTCGCGAGACGATCGGCGAAGATCGGTACCTGCTGGGTTGCTGGGGAATCCCGCTACCGGGGGTGGGCATCATGAACGGGTCCCGCACCGGTGGGGACATCGTGCTCGGCTGGGACGGCTTTCGCGTGGCGCTGGAAGCGACGAAGCGCTGGTACTTTCTGCACAACATCGCCTGGTACTGCGATCCCGATGTGATGGTGCTGCGGCCGCCACTCACGCTCGACCAGGCCCGCGTTTGGGCCACTCTGCAGGGTCTCACCGGCCAGGCGCTGATGGTTTCGGATTGCTTGCCCGACCTGGGACCGGAGCGCGTGTGGATCCTGCGCCGCGTCTTCCCGGCGGTGGACATCCGGCCTCTCGATCTCTTCCCGGCGACCCGCGACAAGCGAATCTGGGATCTCAAGGTGTCGCACCTGGGCCGCCGGTACGACGTTGTGGGCTGCTTCAACTTCGACGAGACCAGGCCGAACGGGCTCTTCCTTCGCTGGGCTGACCTCGGGATCGAGACGGACAGTTTGGTGCACGTGTTCGATTTCTGGGCGGACGAGTATCTGGGGGCGTGGGAGGACGGGATGTACGTTCCGCTTGCTCCAACATCGTGCCGCGTGTTCGCCCTGGTGCGGGCGGAAGACCGTCCGCAGCTCGTGTCCACCAATCGGCACATCACGCAGGGCTGGGTGGATCTAAAGGCGCTGCGTTACGACCCGGAAGCCCGAACGTACACAGGGCGCAGCGACGTGGTGAGGGACGACCCGTACGAGCTTCACTTCGCTTTTCCCAGGTCCGGACGCTCGTACCGGGTGGCGGGTGCCCGAGCCGTCCTGGACGGAGACGAGCTCCCGGTGACGATCGAGAACCACCAGGGCTGGGCCACGGTGCGGTTCGTCAGCCCGCGCACGGCCGAGGTGGAATGGGAGGTCTCCTTCGCCGAGGCCGACGTGTACCATTACCCGGTGGAGCGGCCGAGGCGCCCGACCTACCGCGTCGTTGGACTAGACCGGGTGGAGCTGTCGTGGACGTCGAACTATTCACTGAATTGCGGCTACGAGCTTACGCTGGACGGGCGGCGGCTCGGCTGGATCCCGACGAATCGGGTGACGAATCTGAAGCTCGATCCGACGCAGAAGCACCGCGTGGAACTCCGGGCCGTGTGGTGGGACGGCACCCGCAGTTCAGAACCGAGCGAACTGGAAATCGACATGCGAGACCAGGTGCCGGAGGAAGTGTTCCTGTCCGAACTCGAACCCGAGGTGGCCACGGCCGGCTACCACGGAGTGCAGATGGACCATTCAACTCAGGGGCTTCCGATTTCGGTCGCAGGAAAGCGCTACGAGCGCGGGATCGGGACGCACGCTGAATCCGACATCGTGTTCAACCTGTACGGTCTCTACCGGCGATTCACCGCTGAGGTCGGGGTGGACGACGAGACCGGGGGGAAGGGCAGCGTTGTGTTCGAGGTCTACGGCGACGGGAGGAAGCTGTGGTCGAGCGGAGTGATGCGCGGCCACGAGCCGGCGCGCAGGGTAGACATAGACATTACGGGCGTTCACGAGCTGCGCCTGCATGTCGGCAACGCCCGCGACAATATCGACTACGACCATGCCGACTGGGCGGAGGCGAGGGTGCGAAAGTAGCAACGGCGTGATGAACAACGGGGTGTGGCTGGTCCGGCCAACCACACCCCGTTCTTGGCGAAACGGACCGTCCCGGAGATCAGCGCGTCGCCGCGGGTGCTTCCTCCGGCTCCGGAATCGTAATGTCGATTTGGTTCACCTTCCCCAGCACCGAAAGCGGCTCGTCGAAGCCCGCCTGATTGCCTACCACGAGAATGCGAACCTTGTCCGGGTGCAAATACTTGCGGGCGACGCGGAGGATATCCTCCTTGGTGACTTTGCCCACCGCATCCCGCAGGCGCTCAAGGAAGTCCTGCGGGTAGCCGTAGTACTCGTAGGTCATCAACCTCCGCACTACTTCTTCCTTGGTGTCGAAATTGAACACGAAGGAGTTGAGGAAGCTCTCTTTGGCCTGGGCCAGCTCCTCATCCGTCACCTCTTCTTCGCGGATGCGACGCACCTGCTCGAGCATGGCACGAACGGCCTTGATGGTCGAGCTCAGCTTGGTCTGACACCCCACGTAGAAGACGCCCGGATAGGTGTAGTTGGCCCCAAATCGGCCGAAGACCGAGTAGGCGAGACCCATCCGGGACCGGACGATCCGAAAGAGCCGGCTGGTGAAGCCACCCCCGAGGATCTCGTTCAACACCTGCCAGGTGAAGAAATCCGGGTTGCTCCGGAGGCCGCCGATGTGACCGAGCATGATGTAGGACTGCGTGAGATCCGGCTTCTCGATGTAATTCACTGAGTAGTCCCACTCGTACTTCACCTCTGGCAATTGCGGTCGCTCGATAGTCACCTTCGGCATACGGCCGAAACGTTCGCGGATGAGCTGGAGCATTTCGTCTCGAGCGAAGTCGCCCCACACCCCGAGAATGTAGTTGTTCGGGTGGTAGTAGGCCTTGTGGTACGCGGCAAGGTCTTCGCGATGGATGGCGTTGATTGTGGCGTGCTCCGGATGGCGCCCGTAGGGGCTATCGGGCCCGTAGATGAGCTTGAAGAACTCACGAATGACGATTTGCATCGGGTTGTCGTTGCGCCGGGCGATGGCCGTGTGTTGCTCCATTTTGGCCAGTTCGATCTTGTCTTCGGGAAACGCCGGGTTCTGGAGAATGTCCGCGAGGATGTCCAGGGCCATGCCGATGTGCTCTTTCAGCACCGACACGGACGCGCTCGATGTAAGGAGGCCCGCGTACAGTTCAACCGAGCCGCCGACGCGCTCGAGCTCAGCGTCGATCTGGTCTCCGTTGCGAGAGACGCTTCCGCCAGTGCGGATCACCTCTGTGGCAATCGCGGCCAAGCCCACCTTGTCCGGCGGATCGTAGGCGGAGCCTGCTCCGATCAACAAGGACGCCTCGATCAGCGGCAACTCGTGGTCTTCAATCAGGAAGACCACCATGCCGTTGTCCAATTGCACGCGTTCCGGCTTCGGGATCTCAAATTTGCGGAGAGGGGGGAACTTCAGCTCCTTGTAGGATTTCTGTGCGACGCCCGGGACGGCGAACAGTAGGCTCAGAACAGCGAGAATTGCGATTCGTCCTGACAGACTCCTCACGTTGCGCATTGCTCTTCACCCCAAATTGGTTTGGTAGGACACGTTCTACGCCTGCACCAGTGGCTAGCTATTTGCAGCCGATCAGTTGGTCGCGGGGGGCGCTGCGGGAATCAACTTGCCCACGGTGCGATTCCTCTTGGTGAAGTACGCTCGGGCTACCCGCATCACGTCATCGGCCGTCACCGCGCGGATGGCGTCGAGCTTCTTGAACAGGTTGCGCCAATCTCCCGTGATGACCTCGTAGTAGGCGAGTTGGAGCGCCAGACCGAGATTCGACTGGAGCCGACGCACGAGGTTCGCCCGCGCTCTGTCCTTCGCCTTCTGGAGCTCCTCTTCGGTCACGGGCTCGCGTTTCAGCTTCTCGATTTCGTCCAGGATAGAAGCTTCGCACTCTTCGTTCGTGTGGCCGTGTGCGGGGACGGCGTAGAACACAAACAGCCCCGGATACTTGTCCCCAGTCAGTCCGGAGAAAGCCGAGGCCTGCACGGCGATTCGCTCCTGTTTCACCAGCCGGCGGTACAGGCGGGACGTCCGGCCCATGCCCAGGATGTCCGTGATGACGTCGAAGACGGCGTTGTCCGGGTGGTTGATGGACGGGCGGTGAAAAGCCATGATGATGAACGGCTGGGCCGGGGCCTCCACTTCGAAACGCCGTTCACCCTGCTGCTCGGGCTCGACAGTGACGACGGGTTCCGGATCAGGCCCTTTCGGCAGCCGGCCGAAGTAGATCTTCGCCAGCTCCTTCACCTGCTGCGGGTCAACGTCGCCGACAATCGCGATGGTCAGGTTGTTCGCCGTGTAGTGTTTTCGGAAGAAGTCGTAGGCTTGGCGCCGGGCGAGCATTTCAAGATCGGATTTGAACCCGATCACCGGGCGGCCGTAAGGGTGCACTTTGTACGCGACCGCCTGCAGGTCCTGGACCAGCCGCTGGATCGGATTGTTCTCCCCGAGGCGGAGCTCCTCCAGCACGACGCTTTTCTCCTTGTAGAACTCTCGGAGCACCGGGTCGAGGAATCGTTCGGATTCCAGCGACATCCAGAGTTCGATCTTGTTGGAAGGGAGGCTGTAGAAGTACCGGGTGGCATCGGGACCGGTGGTAGCATTCAATCCCGTGCCGCCTGCGCGCTCGATCACGCGCTCGAATTCGTCGTGTTCGATGTACTTGTCAGCCTCCTGCTGAGCGCGCTGGAACTCCTGCATCAACCGCTGGATCTTGGCGGAGTCGGCCAGGTGGCCCTTCAGCCGCTCTTTTCGTATTTCTTCGAAGATC
>CAYXFI010000238.1:0-6268 GCA_964464205.1 uncultured Cytophagia bacterium | reverse complement strand
CCCAGGTCCAACTGCGGGGTCGTGGGTATCTACGGGCATCGCGAAGCGGCCCGCCTCGCCTACCTGGCTCTCTACGCTCTGCAGCACCGGGGGCAGGAGAGCGCGGGCATTGTGACCAGCACCGGCGAGAAGATGCACCGGCACGTGGGGATGGGACTGGTGGCCGATGTATTCTCCGACGTGCGCGTTTTGGAACGCCTGGAGGGAACAATTGCGATCGGACACAATCGCTACTCGACCACGGGTTCGAGCCTCAGCGTGAACGCCCAGCCGCTGTTGGTCAAGTGCAAGGTGGGACCCATTGCCCTGGGACACAACGGCAACTTCACCAACGCTGGCATGCTGCGGCGCAGGCTCGAGGAAGAAGGCTCCATTTTCCAGACTTCCACAGACACGGAGGTGGTGCCGCACCTCATCGCCCGGTCGGAGGAGCCCACGTTCATCGGGAAAGTGATCGACGCTTTCTCCCAGGTCCGCGGAGCCTACTCGATGGTGATGATGACGCCGCGGCAGCTCATCGCCGTGCGTGACCCGAACGGCTTTCGGCCGTTGAACCTGGGACGGAGGATGGGCACCTACGTCGTGGCGTCGGAAACGTGCGCCTTCGACCTCATCGGAGCCGAGTATCTGCGGGAGATTGAGCCGGGTGAGCTGTTGGTGATCGACGAGGACGGGCCCAAGAGCTACTACCTGCCCGAGAGGACGGAACGCCACGCCTGCATCTTCGAGTACGTGTATTTTTCGCGTCCCGACAGTGTCATTTTCTCCGAGAACGTGGACAAATGCCGACGCAAGCTTGGTAAGAATCTGGCTTTGGAGCATCCGGTCGATGCGGACATCGTGATCTCCGTGCCAGATAGCTCCAATACCGCGGCCATCGGCTACTCCCGGCGGACCGGCATCAAATTCGAGATCGGGTTGATCCGCAACCACTACATTGGGCGTACGTTCATTCACCCGACGCAGACCTTGCGGGATTTCAGCGTACGGGTGAAGTTCAACCCTGTGCGTGGCGTGCTGGAGGGTCGGCGGGTCGTGGTGGTGGAGGATTCCATCGTGCGGGGCACCACACTGCGGCAGCTCGTGGGCATGCTGCGCCGGGCGGGCGCCCGCGAGGTGCACGTGCGAGTGGCCTCACCGCCGATCATTTCGCCTTGCTACTACGGGATGGACTTTCCGACCAAGCAGGAGCTAATCGCGGCCAACAGGTCCATTGACGAGATTCGCGAATTCATCGGTGCCGACAGCCTGGAGTACCTCTCCGTGGAGGGTTTGCTGGCCGCGGTGCCGCAGGACAGGGGTGGCTACTGCACCGCGTGCTTCACGGGGGAGTACCCGGTCCCGCCGGAGGAAGGCATCGACAAGTACCAGCTCGAGGTGAGCGCGGAAGAGGTGTGAGCAGTCGGGCTTTTGAACGGGCTTCCGCGGGAGCCGTTCCGTCGAGTTCCCTGGTGGCCATTTTTGGGGCGCGGTCGGTTGGTAGCGACGAAGCTGCGGGGGGTGCTGACAGACGCTCGGGGGCAGCCCGGGTGTTGTCAATGGGCCCAGCGAGACAAGTTGAGCCCCGGGTACGATCGTTGGGAAGGAGGTGTCTGCAGACTGCACGACGGGGACGCGGATGGGGAAAAGGTTGTTGAAGAGCCTCGACTACCTTTTCGTCCTGCGGCCTACGCTTTTTTTCGCCGTGTGGACGGTTTTCCTGTGCGGTGTGCGCGCGGGTGGCCACTGGGGCGCACCGCTCGACTTCGCCGACCCGTGGCGTTTCTGGGCACTTGCGGGAGCGGCGTCGCTGATCATGGGCAGCGTCTTCGTCGTGAATCAGTTGAAGGACATCGCCACCGACCTGGCCAATGATAAGCTTTATCTGATTGCCACGAACCAGGTCCCGGTAGAGCACGCGAAGATCGAAGCGTTTCTGCTGCTTGCCGGAGGGCTGGGCTGCGGCCTTTTTGCCGGGCCGGAGGGTGTGATCGTGGCCGCGTTGCTCTTCGGGTTAGGGGGAGTAGCGTACAGCTACGAACCGTTTCTGTGGAAGAATCGCCCGTTTCTGGGGATGCTTGTGAACGGGGGCGGGGCAGTGTTGATCTTCCTGCTCGGCTGGATGGCCCGCGGGAAGCTGGAACTCCTGGCAGTGCGCTACGCGGTGCCCTACGCGCTGGCGGTGACCGGCGTGTACCTGCTCACCACGATCCCGGACGAGCCCGGGGATCGCGTTTCGGGCAAAGTGACGTTCGTGATCCGATTCGGAGTGCAAGCCACCACGCGCTGGGCGGCTCTCGCTGTGTTCGGAGCTTTCCTGGGTGGTGTGCTCAACCGGGATCCGGTGATTGCCGTGCCGGCGCTCGGATCCCTGCCGCTGTTTCTACTGGCGGCTGGCCAGAACCGGACGGACGCGATTCTCCGGGCCATCAAGTACGGGTTGCTGCTGCAGGCGCTGGTCGTGTGTCTGTTTTTCCCGATCTACCTGGGGGTTTTGGTGTTCGTTTTCGTGGCCTCGAAGGCCTACTATCGAAGGCGCTTTGGCCTGAACTACCCGAGCTTTGAAGCCTGATGCTGCGGAGGTTCAGCGTTGAGTCAGATCCAGTTGCGGGACGGCGTGTGCGACCTGTGCGGCACCTGCGTGGGCGTGTGTCCCGTCGATTGCATCGAGCTCAGTGAGACGACGCTGAGCATCGACACGGGACAGTGCATCCTGTGTGAGCTGTGCGTGAAGATTTGCCCAGTGGACGCTCTGGAGCTGGTCGATGGAAAATGAGTACGACGTGGTAGTGGTCGGCGCGGGACCGGCCGGATCGACTGCGGCACGGTTTGCAGCCCTGGGTGGCGCAAGAGTTCTGCTGCTCGAGAAGGATCGGGAGATCGGTGTGCCGGTGCGGTGCGCGGAGGGGATCGGCATTGCGGGCCTGCGGGCTGTGGTGGAACCCAGGGAGCATTGGATTGCCGCGCGGATCGACGTGGCCGAACTGGTCGCTCCGGATGGGACGACCGTGCGGATCAACTACGGCACCGGCGGGTACGTACTGAATCGCAAGATCTTCGACTACGAGCTGGCCCAGATGGCGGCGGAGGCCGGGGCGACGGTGGTCACCAAGGCTTACGTGCACGGGCTTCTGATCGACGACGGCCGTGTGCGCGGCGTGCGGCTGACCCACGTGGGCGAAGAGCGAGAGATTCGAGCCTCAATCGTGATCGGTGCGGACGGTGTGGAGTCCCGCGTCGGGCGGTGGGCTGGCCTGAAGACCGTGATTCGAATGCACGACATGGAGACCTGCGTGCAGGTGACCGCCAGCGGCGTGGACGTTGATCCCACGGTTTGTTCTTTCTACTTCGGCAAGTCGGTGGCGCCGGGCGGCTACGCGTGGGTCTTTCCCAAAGGGAACGGGCTGGCGAACATCGGTCTCGGTCTTTCCGGCGATTTCTCCGACACGAAGAAACCCCTGAGTTTCCTGCGCGAATTCCTGGAGACCCGTTTTCCGCGGGCTTCGGTGCTGACGATGGTGGCGGGCGGCGTGCCCTGTGCGCCCACCCTGAAGCGGATTGTGGCTGACGGGATCATGCTGGTAGGCGATGCGGCTCGGCAGGTCAATCCGCTCAGCGGCGGGGGCATTGCCACGGCGATGATCGCGGGAAAAATCGCAGGGGACGTTGCGGCGGAGGCCGTGCGGGACGGCGACGTGAGCGAACGCCGGTTGTCAGTGTACGCCAAGCGCTGGCATGAGGCCGAAGGCAAGACGCATGAACGGTTCTACCGGCTCAAAGAGGGCATCTACAAGCTGAGCGACGAGGATCTGAATCGCACGGCCCGGATTCTCTCCGACCTGCCGCCCAATGAGATCACCGTGAGGCGGGTATTCCGTACTGCGCTCATGAGACACCCGAGGCTTCTCATCGATGTCGCGAAAGTGTTCGTAGGCTGATGTCGTCCCTGCTGGCAGCACGGAAAGGGAGCGGAATCTTCACAGTGCCCAACGCGCTCTCGCTGCTGCGTCTACTGGCTTTCGGCCCGGCGGCGTACTTCGCATCACTGGGTACGCGAGCGGGCAACCTGCGGGCTGCGGCTCTCCTGCTCTTCATGGCCCTCACGGACATCTGCGATGGCTATCTCGCCCGGCGTCTGAACCAGCGGAGTGAGTTCGGACGCATCATTGACCCCGTGGCGGACAAGATCTGCGTCGGAGGACTGTTTCTGATTCTCGCCTGGCGACGGGAACTGCCGTGGTGGCTGGTCGGACTGGTGCTGGGGCGCGACCTTCTGATTTTGGGAGCGGGCTTGTTCATGCTTGGGCGTTTTCAGCGGGTGACGGAATCGAACTGGTTCGGCAAGATCGCCGTGGCCGTGCTGATCGCCACGCTGCTGGTGTACCTATTCGATTTGCGGGTGCTCCGGGAGGCGGCACTTGGGGCCTCGGTGGTGGCTATTGCAGTGAGCAGCTCGGCGTACGCCGTGCGATTCGTCCGCGTGCTACGCGGCGAGGAAGAACTCCCGCCGCCGGCGAAGGCCCCCAGCGACGCCCGTGTGCAGGATGCCGTGGGGGTTCCGACCGAGTAGATCGGTGCGGGTGGGAGGAGAGCCGCTGCTGGTCGCTCTCGACGCGACACATCGTACCCATCGGAAGAAGGCGACGGTCGATGCTGGAGAAGTTGAGACAGGGTCTCGCGCGAACCCGGGCCGGGGTTCTGGGTCACGTTTCCAAGGTTCTCAAGGGCCGGCGAGCGGTGGACGAGGCTGCCCTGGAAGAGGTCGAGGAATTGCTGCTCGCTGCGGACGTGGGCCCAGCGCTGACGGAGCGGATCGTCGGCGCTCTGCAGGACGGCGCCGGAGAGAATGCGGTTGACCTTCTGGAAATCGCGCGGAGGGAGGTACGGCGCATTTTCGAAGAGGCCAGGCCCTCCGACGGACCATCGCGACAGACGGGAGTTTCGCCGTACGTGATCCTGGTGGTCGGTGTCAACGGCAGCGGCAAGACCACCACCATTGGCAAGCTGGCCCACCGATATCGGAGGATGGGCAAGAAAGTGCTGCTGGCAGCGGCCGATACGTTTCGGGCGGCCGCGGATGCGCAACTGGCCGTCTGGGCGGAGCGTACGGGGGCTCAGCTCGTGCGGAGTAAGCCTGGGGCCGATCCTGCCGCGGTGGCCTACGACGCGGTGAGGGCCGCACAGGCTCGGGGAATGGACGTGGCGATCGTGGACACTGCGGGTAGGCTGCACACAAAGCGGAACCTGATGGCGGAGCTGGCCAAAGTCCATCGCGTGATCGGAAAGGCCATGCCCGGCGCGCCGCACGAAGTGTTGTTGGTGCTCGATGCCACGGTGGGACAGAACGCTCTTCACCAGGCGAAGGAGTTCGCCGAAGCCGCCGGCGTGACGGGCCTGGTGATTGCCAAACTCGACGGTACGGCCAAGGGCGGCGCTGTCTTGCCCATTGTGCACGAGCTACACCTTTTGCCCCGCTACATCGGGATCGGCGAAGGCCCCGAGGACCTGGAGGATTTCGACGTGGACGACTTCGTACGGGCTCTTCTGGAATGAAAGTGTACCTGGAAAACCTCGGTTGCCCGAAGAACCAGGTGGACGGCGAGTACGTGCTGGCACGCCTTCAGCGGGCCGGTGCCCAGCTTGTCGAACGGCCGGCCGATGCAGATGTGATTCTGGTGAACACGTGCGCGTTCATCGAAGCGGCGCGGGAAGAGTCCGTAGAAACGATTCTCGAGCTGGCGGAGTTTAAGAAGCGTGGTGCAAAGCGGCTCTTTGTCATCGGCTGCATGGCTCAGCGGTACGCTGGCGAGCTCTCTGCGGCGCTCCACGAGGCCGATGCCGTATTTCCAGACCGCAACCCGAAGCGCACCGCAGAGCGGTTGGCGGGAGCATTGGGGCTGGGAGCCGTACGGTGCGTGTCCGGTCTGGACCGGTACCTGTTGAACCCGGGCCATTACGCCTACTTGAAACTGGCCGAGGGCTGCGACAACCGGTGCTCCTACTGTTCCATCCCTCTGATCAAAGGTCGGTACCGGAGCAGACCGCTTGCGGAGGTGGTAGCGGAAGCCGCCGAGCTCGTGGCGCAGGGCGTCCGGGAAATCAATCTGGTGGCCCAGGACGTGACCTACTTTGGCTGGGACAGGGGGGTGAAGGAAGCCCTGCCGTGGTTGATTGATGCTCTCGCCGAGCTGGAAGGTTTGCGCTGGATCCGGATTCTGTACGCCCACCCCGCTCACGTGCGGCCCGAGCTCATCGCGCGGCTGGCGGACAATCCCAAGGTGTGCCGGTA
>CAYXFI010000237.1:0-6415 GCA_964464205.1 uncultured Cytophagia bacterium | reverse complement strand
TGAACCTGATTCCTACGCCATTCGTCGGGCTCAGATTCGCCAAAGTGACGTAGTAGAACTAACTGCACCCGCTGAAAAACGGAGACTTCGGGGCGCATGGAGCACGGAGATTTCGCAGTGGGGAGACCTGCAGGGATCCCGAGCCTCCCCAGTACTGATGTGCTCCACTCGTTGGGGGACACCGCGGAGCGCGTGGCCCATTGACGGTCGTGCGCTTGCGAGACTCCCATCCTTTCGGCCGGTTGCTCCGGGAAGGACCGGTTGGCAGCTTGGCGCAGACCGAGCCGGGAACGCCCGTGCGTCCGGAATGCAGCGCATCGGCGCAGCCCGCTGCGAGTGCTCGGAGACCGCCGGGCTGCGCAGGGTCGAGGCTCCGGCTTCTCGGTGATACTTGAGGGAGCAGCACCTCCTCCCGAGCGCAACCTCGCTTCGATTGGCTCAGGCATTGTGTTCCTGAGGGTCTCCTGCGTCATTTGGGGTTCGAGAGACATCGTAGCGCCCGGGTGTGCTTGCATCTGGGAGCGCGAAGACTTGACGGGGGGGTGGACTGGCTCTGGCCAACGGCAACCGCTCTCGACCGATCGGCAACAAAGGCGGGTTTGCTTGCGTAACAGTAGAGTGTCGTCGCACTGGGTGGTGTGCAACGGCGGTTTGGCCCGCGGTCCTGCCCAGCGGAATTGCCTCAGTGAAGCCAAACTCGGGAGGAGCAAAGCCATGCGAAGGGTGACTGGTCTCCTTGCGGCGGTGTGTTTGCTTGTAATGACGGCGGGGTTCGCCTACGGCTACACGGCCACCAAGGAATTCCGCGAAACCTATCCGCTCCCGGCGGACAGGGAGCTCGAAGTAAAGAACGTGAACGGCGATATCTCAGTGACCACCTGGGACAGGGACGAAGTGGAGATCTACGCCGAAATCGAAGTGCGAGCCTCGAGCAAGCGCGACGCCGAAGAGTTCTTGGATGAAGTGCGTATCGACGTTCGGAAGACGCGTAGGCGCATTCGTGTGGAGGCGGACTACCCGCGCCGGGGCGGGGGCGGTCTGTTCGACTGGCTCTTTGGCAGACGTCCCCCGGACGTGAGGGTCCAGTTCTGGATCAAAGTGCCGAAACAGGCCCGGATTGATCTGAACACGGTCAACGGCAGCGTGGAAGTGGAGGAAGTGGAGGGCGTGATCTCACTTTCGACGACGAATGGACGGATCGAAGCCACGGACGTCGGGGGTGAGATCGAGGCCAACACTGTGAACGGCGGAATCCGTGTGGAAGTCGCTGAGCTCGACCCCGAGAGCAGGCTTCGGTTCGAGACGGTGAATGGGAGCATTCGGCTGTACCTGCCGGAAGACGTTCGGGCGGACGTGGACGCCTCGACCGTGAACGGCAGCATTCACACGGATTTCCCGATTGAGGTCACCGGCAAGTACGTGGGCAAGCACGCCAGAGGAGCCATCCAGGGTGGGGGTGCGTTGATCCGCCTGCGGACGGTGAACGGGAGCATCGACATCTTGGAGCGCTAAGCAGCTCTGCTGCTGACGCAGTTCGGGAGATTGTGAGTTCCGGATGTACGGGGAAGGCGCGGGAGCAGCTTGAGCGTGGGCGGACGCAGTGGTACGAGGAGCAGCCCGGGGTAAGAGACGGGGACGGAGAGGGACATCCGCAGAACCGCGACCGGGTCCTGAATCTCTCGTCGGCCGAGTCAACCATCGCAGCGGTCGAGCGCTTGTGGAGGACTGGGATCGTGACCTCGGTTCCTCCCCGGGGTGAATGAAGAAGCCCGTTTTCCCCGCCGGTGTACTCTCGCCCCTCCAGCCCCGCCGGAATGAGCGTCGGGGGCGGAGTTGGCCGCGACGCGGGCCGACTCGTACCTCCCGTTGGCCCTTTTCGGAAGCGTACGACCTCTTCGCCTTGGGGGTAGTCCTGGGTTGGGGGTGAGTGGGGGTGACGCCGGTGCTTGGGGGGACAGGTTATCCCACGGATCGCCGTTCGGATCTGAGCTGCTTTCCCCCATGCTGTCAGCTGAGTACACGCGAGACCGCGTCCAGCACCGCGTCGTGCAACCACCCGTTCGTGGCGATCACGCCGGTGTTGGCGCGTAGCGTACGGCCCTGGGAAAAATCGAGGGGGTGGCCATGTACGTCCGTCACCGTACCGCCCGCCTCCTGCACGATGATCCAACCTGCCGCGTGATCCCAGATCTTCTCCTCGTAGCCTCTTCGAGTGGGAAGCCGCAGGTAGATGGATGCCTCGCCTCGGGCTACGGCCGCGTACTTGGCCTGACTGTCGATCCGTAGAGGAGCTTGCTCAATTCCCAGCAGGCGAGCTACCGCGGCTGAGTCGCTGTGCGAGGAGTGTCCGGATTCGACCGACTCGCAGAATCTGGCTTGCCGGGGATCGCGTTCTCCGGAGACGCTGATCGGCTGCCATTTATCCCCCTCGAGCGCGACAGCCCTGGCCCCCGCCCCTCGGAGCGCCACGAACACCACGCCTCTCTGGGCCGGATCACCGGGAACCACAGGCATGTTCGGACAGCCGAGTACACCCAGGACCACCCGACCGTCCTCGATGAGCGCGAGAGCTACGGCGTACTGGTCGCCCCGGAGGAAGCCCTTGGTTCCGTCAATTGGGTCGAGAGTCCAGAACCGGCCCTGGGAACCACCTTGATGCTTGCCCGCGTCGATGGCGTCGAGGATCTCGCTTTCGCTGAGGGAAGGCACGAGGTTCCGGACGTGTTCCACCACCCGCGCGCGTATCTTCGCCGCGCCGTTCTGGCCGCGCAAGACCGAAGCGTCTTCCTCGGCCACGATGGGATCTCCCGGGAAAGCGGTGCCCAGTGAGTGGTTGATCACCGCCTGAGAGCCGAAATCGGCGACTGTGACGGGCGATCGGTCCTGTTTGTTCAGCGCGTCGCCGGAGACGAGCTGCTGCCTCACCTCGCGGCACAGCAGGCACGCTTTGCGGACGGCTTGGACGGCCACCGAGAGTTCGCGGGAAAGCGGATGATCGTCGGCGTAGTGATTGCGGTTCATTATCTCTCCGGAAGCTGTTTCTCTCTCGCGTTGGGGGTGGTCCCACCACCGGGGAGTCGCCCGGACTAGCTGCGAGGCCATCGGCCACACCGGCCCACGGCCGGAATCGCAGAACCAGTCGAAGACCCGAACCGGCCAGGCTGGCTCAATCCCCACCCCGTCGATCGCGCCACTGACCTGGTTCCGGGCTGGTCGCTCAGTGCGACCGCACGATCAGCCATACACCCAGTGCGATCAAAAGCACTGGCAGAAACGGGATGAGAACCAGCAGGGGGCTGAGCGCGACGGTGATCATCCCAAACAGCAATCCAAGGGGCAGGATGACGAAGACGGACAGAAGCGCAGCCGTCAGCACCACCAGGATCTTCAGAGGTAGGATAAGCAGGAAGAACCCGACCCTCAGGACCCACACTGCCAGTTTGATCAGTACAACGAGACTGATTACCGCAATGATCAGGAACAAGAGTTCCATTGTGCTACCCCGTTATTGGAACGAGATTCACCTTTTGCGAGCGACGACCGTCTTGGAGAACTCAACTACTTGACGAATTTCGGGGCCTTGTAGTTTCCGCCCTCGATCGATTTGCGTCCGGGGGCCGGAGGTTTCGCAGTCGAAAAGTCCTGAGGGCAGGGCTTGCTGTCCGTTGCAGTTAAGCCAGCGCGGCCGTGGGAGAAGCGCTGTTGCCGTAGACCGCAGAAGCGTTGGACGTGGATCTACCGTGGGGCTTCCACCTCTACTCGGCCCGCCGTAGAAACTCACCGTCGGCTCGCTTCGCGTATCCCTTGGATCGGCCCAAAAGAGCGTGGAGTGTCTCGCCCGAGCAGCGTGTGGAAGTGCCGATCCGATTGGTACCGCAGCCGGTGTGAGAACGCGAGAGGTCTGGGAATGCTTGGTGACCGCAAACTGTTTCTCCCAGGGGTCCGCCGCTCGAGACAAAAAGAGAGCGAGGAGATCTCCTCGCTCTCGAGCGTGGTGTGCTCGCTTCGCCGCCGTCCTGGTTCGTCCTTTCGCCTGCGCAGCCAGTACCGTGAAGCAGCAGCGCCAGGGGCCCGATGCTCCCCAGTGGCCTCACCTGGACAGTGGGCGCCCTTCTACCAGCACTTTCTGGCCTACGTTCTCAAAATCCACGATGATCTTGTTGGACCGCCCGTTGCGCTGGACAGCAATCACCCGACCGACGTCCTGAAACACGGGATGGTGGATCTTCTGGCCCACGTTGTAGGTCAGGGCCGGATCGTACTCGATCACTTCTTTGCGCGTCTGGGGGTTCTCGTTGTTGTCTTCGACGGGCGCGTCGGCCAGCTTTCCATCAGGTAGCAAGCGGTGCGTCTCAAAAGCGTATGTCGTGTGGCAACCACTGCACCGCAGCCACGCCAGCTCCGCTTCCTCGTTCCAGCCCACCAGCCGATGTTTGCGCACACTCTGACAGCGACGACACCAACCTTCGTAGATCTTGCGGTTCGAACGCTTCCTCGCCATGAATCACCTCCACCTCGCTCAACGCTCAGGTACCTCAGCTCCGGCCTCGTCCGTCTCGTCGGCGCCCGACACGGCGTCGGCCGACTCGGCTCCCTCTTCGGTTTCTTCCGTTTCTTCCCGGCCCCGACCGGCGGGGAACTGGATCCATTTCGCGTTCACTTGAAGGTAGGTCTGGGTGCCGCTGGGGCCCGACGAGCTCGCCGTCTGGAGCTCGCCGATGATCACCACCGAATCTCCTTTCCGCAGGAGACGATTGCAGTGCTCTGCCAGCGTGGACCACGCCACCACTCGCACGTAGCTCTTTTCTTCGCGGGGCGGGCCATCCGGCTGTGGCTCAAACCGGGTGGAAACAATGGTGAAGTTAGTCACCGAAACGCCACGGCGCGTGGAGCGCAACGGCGGATCGCTCAGCAATTGTCCCGAGATCACGACACGGTTCACGTCGGGCAGTTCGTATTCCGGTGTGCCTGGCATCTAGACCACCTCAATAAGTGTAAACAACAAAAAAGGGGCAAAATCCCGAAGACTTTGCCCCTTGTACCGGCGAAAAGGACGCAACTGTTTGTGACAAGCGCTGCATTCTGCCAGAACTTTCTCCGTTTCGAATGTATCTCCCGATATTTCACCCTAAGGGTAAGAAATTTCGGGCCCAATGTCAAGAGAATCTTTGGGTTGCGGTGGATTCCCGCGAACCATGCTGGATGTGTGGTAGCGTTCGTCCATTCGAAGCCCGCCTTCTCCGAAAGCCGGGCGGGCTCCCGGGTTGGAGGCGCAGGTTCTTCCCGCACCTCGTGGTCACCGGTCGCAGAGGAACCGGTCCACGGATTCGGCGGCCCGTCGCCCCTGGGCGATGGCCTTCACGACGAGCGACGCTCCGGTTGCGGCGTCGCCCGCTGCGAACACTCCCTTCACGCTGGTCATGTGCGCATCGTCGGTCCAGATGTGGCCTCTCGGATCGAGCTTGATCCCGAAATCCCGCAGCAGAGGGCCGTGCTCCACGTGCTCGAAACCCATGGCCAGCAACACCAAGTCGGCGTGGATCTCTCGCTCGGTACCGGGAACTTCCCGGAAGCTCCAATGGCCGTTGTTCGGGTCTCTGGACCATTCCACGTCGGCCACGCGGAGCCCCTGTACGCGGCCGTTGTATCCCAGGAATTCTTTGGTCAATACGCCCCAGAGCCGCTCGCAGCCCTCCTCGTGGGAGCTCGACGTACGGAGGATCCGCGGCCATGTGGGCCAGGGATTGTCCGGCGGTCTCTCGGTGGGGGGCTGGGGTAGAATCTCCAGCTGTGTGATGCTCGCCGCCCCCTGCCTGCGGGCCGTCCCGACGCAGTCGGCGCCAGTGTCCCCTCCACCGATCACTACTACGTGTTTGCCCGCCGCGTTCACTTCCTTCTCCTCGGGGATCCGCTCGCCCGCCACACGGCGGTTCTGCTGCGTGAGGTACTCCATCGCGAAGTGGATGCCGCCGAGCTCCCGTCCCGGGATATGCAGGTCCCTGGGCTGTCCAGCGCCGAGCGCGAGGACGACCGCGTCGAAGCTTCGACGCAGGTAGCGGGCGCTGATGTCCAGGCCAACGTCCACCCCCGTCTCGAATACGACGCCTTCGTCCACCATTTGCCCCACGCGCCTGTCGATCACCCACTTCTCCAGCTTGAAGTCGGGGATTCCGTACCGCAGTATGCCGCCCACTTTGTCCCCCCGCTCGAAAACCACGACATCGTGGCCCTTGCGGGCGAGCTGTTGAGCCGCTGCCAGCCCCGCCGGACCGGAACCCACCACCGCCACCCTGCGGCCCGTGTGGAAAGACGCAGGTTCGGGACGGATCCACTCTTCCTCCCAGCCGCGCTCGACGATCTGCAGCTCGATGTGCCGGATGGTCACCGCTTCCTGATTGATCGCCAGAGTGCACGC
>CAYXFI010000236.1:0-6431 GCA_964464205.1 uncultured Cytophagia bacterium | reverse complement strand
CCCCGGCGGCCTGCCAGCGTCTCCCCTCCCGCAGGAACACCACCAGCGTCTTCGCCTCTCGCCCCGCTCCCCGCACGGCCTTGCTATCGGGCGCAATCGCGAGATCTTCGTCCAGCAGCACCCGAAGGGGATTGGGGCCACGCACGTGTCGCACGGTCAGTTCCGGGTCGTCCGCCTCCAGCGTTCCTCTGCCCACCAGTACAGCGTCGTGCTCCGCCCGTAGCCGATGCGCCAGTCTCCGCGCTTCGGGGGACGTGATCCACTTGGACCTTCCGGCCCGTGTCGCGATCTTGCCGTCGAGCGTTACCGCAGCCTTGGCCGCGACGTAGGGGAGCCCCGACTTCATCCATTTGAAGTAGCCGCGATTGAGCCTGTGAAGCTCGGGGAGCGAGTCGAGTACCTCGACCTCGACGCCAGCTTCCCGGAGCCGACGAATTCCTTCGCCGTTCACCTGCGGATTGGGGTCAATGGCCCCGACCACAACGCGACGGATCCCGGCAGCGATGATGGCTTCGGTGCACGGGGGCGTCTTGCCGTAGTGACAGCACGGTTCCAGATTCACGTACAGGGTAGCACCCCGTGCATCTCGGCCTGCCTGACGCAGCGCCTCGACCTCGGCGTGGGGTCCCCCGAAACGGGCGTGGTAGCCCCGACCCACCACGTGCCCGTCTCGGACAATCAGGGCTCCCACGAGAGGGTTCGGCGAGACCTTACCCCTACCCCTCTGCGCCAACTGTACGGTGCGGCGCAAGAAACGCAAATCCTCGCTGGATCTCGACTCGGCCAATGCCTCGTTCCCGCGTCACTGGGTAAAGAAAAAGCCCCGAAGGTGTTCGGGGCCTGTGCTCTTTCGACGGAAAGAGGCGGTCAACTGCGGTCTTCTCCCGTCCGGACTTTCACCGTCGGCGCCGGAATTCCACCGGCTCTGTCCGCCCCGCCTCGGCGGACTCGTGGGCTTTCACCACCGGTCAGGACTTCCACCTGGCCCCGAAGACCGCGACCAATATAGCTATTCGCCCTGAGACAGTCAAGGCTTATCTCCCGCACCTCCTCTGCCGCAACATGTTGTACCTTCGGGGCCGATGGGAAACAGCGGTACCTCCGAAAAGCCGTTGCAACTTTTTCCTCGAGAATTCGTAGCTTGCTCTGTCCGAACGGCGTGCGGATCTCCGTGCAAGCAAGCCAATCACGGAACTTCGCTGCGTTCGATTGCGGTGACTCCACGCAAGGTCCGGTCACAGTATCGACGACAACACTGCCAAAACAGTGGGTGCGAGATGAAATCGTCCCTCTCACTTCCGCTCTTGTCGGTTGCGCTGCTCACCGTTCTCAGTGGATCCCTGTCTGCTCAGCAGGAACCGTGGCGCCCGGGCTTCGAAAGCATCACAGCCCAGGAGTTATTCCACCATCTTTGCGTGCTGGCCGACGACAGCATGCGGGGCAGGAACACACCCAGTCCCGAGCTCGACAAGGCAGCAGAGTACATTGCGACGCAGTTTCAGATGGATGGTCTACAACCCGTGGGAGACAGCGCCTACTTCCAACATTTCCTCGTGTCGCGTACTCGGCTCGGACAGCCCAACACCCTGCGGTTCATCTGGCCTGATCGGACGTGGGAATGCTGTTTGAAGCAAGATTTCGTGCCGCTGCCCCAGTCAGCGTCGGGTCAGGTGGAAGCCGAAGTTGTCTTCGTCGGCTACGGTATCACGGCGCCTGAATTCGGCTACGACGACTACGCCGGAATTGACGTCCACGACAAGATTGTGATGATGTTCACCCACGAGCCCCGGGAGCGCGACTCCACCGATGTGTTTGATGGTCCTCGACCTACCGACCACAGCAAGATCCTTGTGAAAATGATGAACGCCATCGATCACGGCGCGATCGGGATGATCCTGGTCAATGACCCGCTACACCACATTGCGCGCCGTCCGCCAAACCGCTGGCCGTCGCTGATGCGCCGTCGCGTCAAGGGAGGAGTGCCCCTGCGACTCACTGAGCCCGGGGAAGAGATCGTAGCGGTTCACATCGGTCGCCTGGTTGCCGACAGCCTCTTCAAACTCGCAGGCAGGGATCTGGTCGCCGCGCAACGGTCGATAGACTCGACTCTTCGTCCCCTGTCGTTCCCTTTGCACGTACGGGCCAACATCCAGGTGACGCTCCAAGAGCAGACGGCCCGCGTGAAGAACGTGGTCGGCTATTTGCCCGGCTCTGACCCCGCCCTGCGCGGCCAGGTTGTCGTACTCGGAGCCCACTACGACCACGTCGGTACGAGGGACGATACGATTGTGTACAATGGCTCGGACGACAACGCGTCGGGGACTTCGGGTCTACTGGAGATCATTCAAGCCTTCGCGCTCAACAAGCTGCGCCCACGCAGGTCTTTGCTCTTCATCGCCTTCGCAGGGGAGGAAAAGGGGCTCTTCGGTTCGCGCTACTACGTTTCCCACCCCCTATTTCCAATCGACAGCACCGTCGCCATGATCAACCTCGACATGATTTCCCGGAATGACACGAACCAGGTGGGGGTGGCCGGTTCGACGGTCAGCCCTGAGCTCTACTCCCTCGTGCTCGAGGCCAATCGGCACGTCGGGATGGAGATCACGAAGGAAGCGGACCGGTTCTTCCGCCAGTCGGACCACTATTCCTTCTATCGGGAGGACATCCCGGTCCTCTTCTTCAATACACTGGAACATGCGGACCTACACAAGCCGACAGACGATGTGGACAAAGCTATCCCACCGAAGATGGAAAGAGTTGCGCGATTGGTGTTCCTGACGGCCTGGAAAGTCGCCAACATGCCCGGCAAACCGACCTTTCATCCTTTCGAGGCTCCGACCGAACTGGCGCGAAAACCCGCCACCGGTGAATCGGGACACACGGGACCCAAGAAGTAATCCTCAGTCCATTAGCTCAGGAGGCAAGCATGTCAAGTAAGCATGTGTGGAAGGGGATCGTCGCGGCAGGCGTCGTCAGTGCGGTGACACTTGTGATCGGCTGTGCGGGTTCCAAGAAACTCGCCCCCGCGCCGCAGGGGCTGGCCTACCGCTGGGAGAAAGGCACGACCCTCAAATACGCGATCGAGACCGACTCACGCCAGTCCGTGGAAACCATGGGACAGACCTTCGAGAGTCAGACCAACAGCAACATGGTCGTCTCGCTGACGCCCGTGGAGGTGTTTGAGGATGGCAGCGCGCTGATCGACTTCGCGATTGACACGCTGGCGGTGCGCGTGAAATCCGTGATGGGCGAAATGAAACCCGACCTGAAGTCCCTGATCGGCAAGCACATCAAGATGCGGGTGGCCAAAACGGGCGACGTGATCGAGGGACCCGACTCCACGGAGAGTCTGGAGATCAACCTTGGGCGAATGGGCACCGTGAACCTGGAGGACAACTTCCGCAGGCTGTTCCTGAACGTGCCCGGAAGGCCCGTGCAGCCCGGGGAGACGTGGGTGGACCGCGACACAGTACAGACCAAGCGCAGCGGCCTGCAGATCAACGTGGTAACCGAAACCCAGCACAGCCTGGTTGAGAAGAAACCCCTTGCGGGGAAGGAGTGCTATTTCGGTCGCAGCAAAGGAAGTTTCACGATGGATGGAGCTGGCAAAGAGCCAATGACCGGCTCCAGCATGGCCTTCGAAGGCGAGGGCACTTCGGAGTACGAGTGGTACTTCGACCCCGCCGGTGGGGCCCTGCTTCAGCTTAACGGCACCGTCACAATGGAGGGAACCGTTTCCCTGAGCGGACAGGCGGAAATGACCATGCCGATGGAGACCATCTCGAAGCTCAAGATCCGTCTGCTCCAGGGCGTGTGACGGTCTTTCCAGCCCCTGCGGAAGCCACGCGCGTTCTGGCCTCCCCGCAATCTCTTCGCGGGTAATCAATTGCTTCGGAGGTGTGCGGCCAACCCAGTTGCTCCGGGTCGACCGCGCACTTCCGCGGCGCCCGCCGCCAGATGCCGGCGAGTTCGCCTCGACTGCGTTCGGCTTAAGCTCTCAGAGCAGGCGGGCCGCGACTCGCAATCGGGCGGCCCCCCGGAAAGACTCCTTGGGCGCTGCTGCGGTGCCCCTGGGCGCACGTTTACGTGCGCCCGTTATCCAACTTTTGCTGTTCCGCCTCGTGAGCCCCACTCGTGCACGATTCCCACCTCATTCTTCCCGCTGGACGCCCGCCGAGCATACTGCTCCGCCCTGCGGACAACTCCGCCGTGGCCCCCTGAGGCGTGCCCTGCCTCTACTGGGACCCAGCCTGTTTTCTCAAGTGCGCCCGAATCCGGAGTAGAACTGACTCGGCCGCATCGAGCGACTCCTGGCAGACAGCACCGAAGACCCACTCCTGCCAGGCCGCGGCCAGCACGTACCCCGTGTATGGGTGGTGCAGGCCGAATCCGTCCGGTATTGGGGCTGCTTCCGTCGCTCCCAGCTTCCGGTAGGAATCTCTGAGGCGCTGCAGGCAGTTGGCCGCCGAGTCGGCAGACGGAGTCCTGGCCACGAAACCACGGACCTCCGTGGAATCCACCAGGTAGGTCGCTTCGAAGCCGGCTGGCATGAACTGCTGGCCCAGAAGTGCCTCCGCCACGTATCTCAACGTGTGAGGCCGCTGCCCTTCGGCGGGCAGCCAATCCAGCTCCGACGGCAACTGGCAATCGGGTAGCTTGCGACTGGTGGCGCGAGCAAATCGGACCAGGACTTCGAGCGGTACTTCTCCGTTCAACTCTACCTCGTAGCGATCCTGCCAAAAACGGACCTGCAGTTCTGACACGACCGCCTCGCAGCCAATGGGTGCAAACTCAAAGGTCGGATACACCGAGCTGGAATAGACGCCGAAAGCCCCGAGGGGCGTACCCATGTCGTACACGTCCACGATGAGCGTTTGCTCGGTGGAGTCCACGTTCTCGTACATGGCGCTCACGAGCGCTATAAAACCGTAGGAGTAGTAGAGCTCGCAGTTCCCGTCGATGTAGTCGAAAAGGTTCGTCCGGTCGTAGATTTCGGGATCCTCCGCCAGTCGCCAGCCGGGTACCTGAGGGAGCAACGACCGGAGGTGTGCAGCCTGGTCTTCGGTGACCTGCGCGGGCGCCCACCAGGGTTGCGCGCAGAACAGTCCGAACACCGCGAGCGCGGCGCATACTTTCCACCGTCTTCGCGTTCGGCGACCGGACGTTTGCCCGGCATGCCCAAGCCCGTTTTGCTTTCTCAGGGACGGGTAGTCTCCGGTTGCGCTTTCGCCGGATCGATTCTTGAGCTTCCAGGTGGGTCTCATCATGCCTCACTCCAGCTGATTCCACCGGCCAGCCATCTGCGCACTTTCTGAACTCGCCCCGGTAGATCCAGGCCGTGGGCGCAATGAGCGACGCACGTCGTGCAGTCCAGGCAACTCTGTAGAGAAAACCTAAGCTCCTCGCACGCCTCTCGCGCCAGCCCAATGTCGCCGTAGCCCTCGGCGTACATCACGGCTCGGGACGCGTCCTGCACGGGTACCCCGCGAGGGCAGGTAGCTTCGCAACGGGAACAGAAGCGGCAGATGTCCCGAATGACGCGGAGCAGTACGCTCGGATCTTTCGTCCTCATCGCACCGAATCCCACCGGCGCCACCTTCAGCCCGGTTCGACCCAGCGTGCGGTACGGGATCTTCCCCGCCGAATCCCAAGCGCCAAGGCCCGTCTCCTGGCGCAACAACGGCCCCACACCACCGGCCGAAGGCAGCGCCATGAATCTTCTTCGGCTCACACCGCCTCCCACAGTCTCCGCCTCTCTTCCGTCAAACTCCACCACGGGGTCCTCAGGCACCTACGGGCGTCCTACGGTCGCCGTGGCACTGGCCAGAGCGAGCAACAGCAGATACCCCAGCGCGCAACCGAGCACGTAGTGGGGAAAGTCCAGCCACACGAACGTCGTGCCGAGAAGCGCCCGCCCCAGGAACGTGGCCCGCAGGGTCTCTAAAAAAGCAGGATGCCATAGTTGCAGGAACTCGAGGGCGCAGGTTACACCAAACACAACTGCCGGGACTTTCCAGGAAGGCCGGGCAGGCGAGAAAACCATCGTCCCCAGCACGACCCAGAAGACTTCGTACAGAACGCCGGCACCGTAGTCGTTGAACCAGTGGTGGAGGGGTCCCTGGTAGTACTTGAACGCAAATCCGAGCGGAGTAACCACGAGGAGCGCCGCGACGCACGCCAGTCTGAAATGCCCCGCTCGGGGAGGGGCACCTTCACGGCCCATACGTCTTCCCCTGCCTTGTCGGCGGCGTACGCTACCCACGCAGCTCGATCTCACAACATTCGCAGGAAGGGCCACGACCGCCGAAATCCGAGTTTCACCAGAGCATCCTATTCTTGTTCATACTACGTCACTTCGTCGAATTCGACCCCCATCAATGGCGTAGGAATCAGGTTCATACCTTCCGGGCCAGCCCACCAGAAACCGCAGG
>CAYXFI010000235.1:0-6439 GCA_964464205.1 uncultured Cytophagia bacterium | reverse complement strand
TCCGCATCGATCAGTTTCCCGGTGAGGATCAGCTCTTTGGCCATGGCCGGACCCACGAGGGCGGGGAGCCGGAACGTACCGCCCCAGCCTGGGATCAGTCCGAGCCGGACCTCCGGGCAGCCCAGCCGACAATCACTGCGCGCGTAGCGGAGATCGCAAGCACAGGCCAGTTCGAGACCCCCTCCGACGGCGTCCCCGCTGAGGGCGGCAATGGTCGGGCAAGGGAGGCTCTCCAGCTTCCGCAGCACCCGGTGTCCATCGAGACACCAACGTTCGGCCTCGGCTGGTCCGAAATGCTTGAGTTCGTTCACATCGGCCCCGGAGCAAAAGGAACGCTCGTCCCCGGTGATGATCAGGGCGCGGGGTTCCTGTCGGGCGAGCTGGTCCAGCAGACTTTCCAGTTGAGCCAGCGCGGCCTTGTTGAGCGCATTCCGCACTTCCGGGCGGTTCAGTCGGATGCGCGCGATGTCTTTGGCGGGCCTTTCCAGCAACACGGGCCTGCTGTCGCTCTCACTCACGGTCGCGTAACCCCATCTTTTCTTCCCGGAAGATCCTCGGGTCCATCTTGCCCAGCGGCTCCTTGATGGCCGGCTCGAACTCCATCAAATCCAGAACCTGCCTGCGAAGGTCAATCCCGGGCGCGATCTCGATCAGGGTGAGTCGACCGTCGCGCAGCTCAAAGACGGCACGCTCCGTCACGTACAGCACGCTTTGACCGGTGCGTCGCGCGTACTCCCCGCTGTAGGTGACGTGCTCCACCTGCCGGACGAATTTCCGGACCCGACCCTCCTTCTCGATCTCGAGCTTCCCGTCGCGGCAGCGCGTCCGCAGTCCTCCCGACGTGAATGTGCAGCAGAACACCACTTTCTTGGCCGTTTGAGAGATGTCGATGAAACCGCCGCAACCGGCGATGGTTTCACCGAACTTGCTGACGTTCACGTTGCCCGAGGCATCCACCTGGGCTGCCCCGAGGAAGGCGATATCGATCCCGCCACCGTGGTAGAAGTTGAACTGGTCGGGCGCGTCGATAATGGCGTCCGGATTGTACCCGGCCCCGAAGATGGCACCTTTGGCTGGCACCCCGCCCACGATGCCCTGTTCCACGGTGAACGTGATCTCGTCGATGACGCCCTCTTCCGCGGCCACGTTGGCTACCCCGTCGGCGATGCCGAAACCGAGATTCACCACCGCTCCCGGCCTGAGCTCGAAAGCAGCGCGCCTCGCTACCAGCTTGCGCACGTTGAAGTCGAGCGGCTGAATCATGTCCAGCGGCACGCGCAGCTCTCCCGAGAACGAAGGGTTGTACTCGGCCTCGCAGGTTTGCCACTGGCCGGGGTGTATCACGACGTAGTCCACGAGGTGGGCCGGGACCTTCACCATTCGTGGGTGGAGCGTGGTTCGTCGCGCGAGGCGCTTGACCTGGGCGATCACGATGCCGCCCGAATTGCGCGCCGCCTGCGCCGCCGAAAGCACATCCAGGTTCACAGCTTCCCACTCAACCGAGACATTGCCGTTCTCGTCCGCCGTAGTCCCGCGGACGATGGCCACATCCACCGGAAAGGAGCGGTACCAGAGGAGCTCCTCGCCGCCCAGGTTCACGAGGGCCACCAGGTCTTCAGTGGCTTTTTCGTTGAGCTTGCCGCCGCCCTGCCGCGGATCGACGAAGGTCATCAGGCCCACGTGTGTGATCAGCCCCTTTCGGCCTCCAGCGATCTCGCGGGTGAGCAAGGAGAGAACGCCCTGCGGCAGATTGTAAGCCTCGATCTGGTTCGCCAGGGCCAGTTTCTGCATCTTAAGGGACCAACCCCAGTGGCCGCCCACCACCCGCCTCACCAGCCCGGGATGCGCGAAGCGGTCCACCCCTGTGCCAGTGCCGTCCCCGATGCCAGTGATGTGCACGATGGTGAGATCGCGGGGGCGGCCGGTGCGCAGGAATCGGGCTTCGATGGCTTCGTAGATGAAGTCGGCGTCCATCAGGCCGCCACCGGACCCGGTGAGCAGGAGCGTGCTCCCGTCGCGAATCAGCTCCGCTGCTTCTTCGCGGGTGATCAACCGGGCCATTCGTCCTCCCGTGCCCTGGGTGGTGCTGATGCCGAATCGACGTGCGCGGGCGTGGAGGCAACCGGGTTGCCCAGCGCGATCCGAAGGGCCATTCGTGCCGGTGGTTTCTCCGGTGCTCTCCGAGGCCTCAGGGCCTCCCCAGTTCCCCTGCCGTACAGGGACTTTCGGTTCCTCGCTTTCGCGGCACCCGGCGGCGAAGGAAATCGGGTCGCCACGGGGCTGTAACGCACGAATCCCCGCTTGGCGCGAGAGCCACGCCGGGTTTCGTTTCCCAGACTGCTTGAATAGGTGGAGATCTGGGTGTGCACCGTTGTGGGGGCAGCGAGGTGAAGATTGAGCGAGTGAGGGCCGTGCAGGGCGAGAAGATTGAGCCACGAAAGTCCTCTGCTGCGTTCAGCTCGCAGGGCCTTGGGGTCTCGCATCTTCAGACGAGCCTCAAACTTTCGCGCTCATTTCTGGACCACCAGTACTTTGGCTCCGCGGATCTTCCGCATTTTCAATTCCATCAGCGCGCGGTTGGCTTCTTCGAGCGGGTATTCCTGGTACTCAGGACGGATGGGTATTTCGGCGGCAAGCTCCAGGAATTCCGCCACGTCGCGTCTCGTTACGTTCGCCACGCTTTTGACTTCTTTCTCCATCCACAGGTATTCGGGGTAGTCCAGGTTGAGAAGGTAGTCTTTGTCCACGTCCTCTTTGCGGATGGCGTTGATCACCAGCCTGCCGCCCGGCGCCAGGTTCCGCAGAGCCTCCACGACCGGCTTCCACACCGGCGTGGTGTCGATGATCGCGTCCAGGGGTTCTGGGGAAGTGTCCGTGGTGTCGCCCGCCCAGACGGCGCCGAGCTCGCGCGCGAATTCTCTTTCTTTCTCGCTTCTCGCGAACACGTAGACGGGAGTGTTCGGGTAGCGGTGTTTCACCATCTTCAGGACGAGATGGCCAGAAGCACCGAAACCCGTGAGACCCAGGCGGGCGCCATCATCCAGATTCGCCAGCCGCAGAGATCGGTAGCCGATGGCACCGGCGCAGAGCAACGGGGCTGCTTCAGAGTCATTGAATGTGTCGGGAATCGGGTAGGCGAAGTCCTGAGGAACGGTCATGTACTCCGCGTAGCCGCCGTCGGCGTCACGACCGGTTGCCTTGAACTCCGGGCACAGGTTTTCCTGCCCTGACTTGCAGTACTTGCACTTGCCACAGGCGGAGAAAATCCAGGCCACGCCGAGGCGATCTCTCACTTTGTATTGATCGGCCCCAGGACCGACTTCCTCCACGTAACCCACCACCTGGTGCCCCAAGATGACAGGCAGGCGCGGAGGTGGCGTGCGTCCTTCAATTTCGTCGAGCTCTGTGTGACACACGCCGCACCGAGTGACTCGCAGAAGCAATTCCCCCGGGCCAGGCTCGGGCCTGGGAAGCTCCTCGAGCTCGAGGGGCGCATCGGTCTCGTCCAGATTGACCAGGCGTTTGAGTACCATCGCTTTCATGCATGTCCTCCGGGACTGCTTCTCGTCAGAAAAACTCGCGTGGTGATGTACTTCGGAAGAACGAATGCCCCACCGGGCCAAAGACGTTTCCACACGCCGCGCCCGGCGGCGAGTCCGACTCGGCTCGTTTTTTCCGCTGGAAACGTTGTCCGTGTCCTTCCCCGCCTCCACAGCTACCCGTTCTGATCGCGTGGGTTGCGTCTTTGAATTGGCCTGTCGGACCAGTGAGGTTCCGGATATCGCTCCGAAAATCTTAAATTGTAAAGAAATCGGCAAGTCAAAAATTGGTAGGGAAAGGAATTCTGCCCTTTTTCCGGGCTGCTCGGTTCCGGAGGAGTGTATCGTTGACCTGGGCTCAAGCCTGCGCCGGGCCGGTTCAAGTGCGCCCGAACCCCGCCGATGATGCTTCTGGAGTCCCGATCCAACTCAAACAGGGCGCGCCGTCAGGGCCGCGAGCTTTTGTGCTCGGTAGTTGGGCATTGCGGGACCAACATCGTCGTACGAAGGGATCCAGTCCCCGAGCAACTGCGCGGCCCAGCGCGCCGTTTGGCCCTCGGGTGCTGCCGACCCAGTTGTCGGGTCCGGGTTTCCCGTCCGAGATGTCGCGACGGACGACTACTGGACCCGGATCGGCCACAATCAGGGTGGGAGAACGGGAGCTGATGCATCGAAACGGCTCGAGGAGCGACGGCGAAGGGTAGTACCTGCTACGGTCTAATGTTGGGTGGCCCGTGTCTTGGTGCGGACAGGAGCTGGTGTTCTTGACAAGCAGAAGTCGGCCGCAGGTGTGGCGGCGGTCGCGGGAGGAAGGCCTCGGGTTAGCCACGGTGCGGCAGGGAGGAGTAGCAAGATGGGAGGCAAGCTGAACTGCTGGGAATTCAGACGCTGCGGCAAGAATCCAGGTCCCGGCGCATCGGCCGGCGCGGAAGCCTGCCGTGCCGCGACCCGCAAGGCCGCCGACGGTCTGCACGGAGGATCGAACGGTGGACGGGTGTGTTGGGTCATGGCCGGCACTTTGCGTGAAGGGAGAGTTCAGGGCACGTTCGCGGCCAAGATCCCCACCTGCTTCCACTGTGAATTCTTCCACATGGTGGTGCGCGAGGAACTGGACAACTACATTCCGGTTCGCCAGCTTCGGCAGATTTTGAAAGGGGAGTGCTGAACCGCGCGGCTGGAGACAACCCCGGGGTGGTCGTCACGCACTCCGGCCGAAACGTTGCAGCCGGGCGCGGGCCTGGGCCGCCTCGTCCGCCAGCCCGACCACGTGGTAGTCGACCTTCCCCTCCGTGCCCTTGTCCTCGCTCAGGAGTCGCCCCTCGACCACGGGTCCTTCGTACCAACCGCCGAACTCATGGTCCAAGTAGTGAATGTCCACGAACCGGAACGTTTGCACTACCTGAGAGAGAGCCTCCCGGAGGAGCCCTTCCGTTGCAAAACGGATGAGTGTACGAAGGGCCTCGCACTGTTCCCACCAGCCCTTCCGCCGGGAGGGTAGCGACCCATCCGGAAGTACTGGCGAGAAAATTCCCCCTTCTTCGCGGTCGAATCCGAGCTTTAGTCCGAGTTCGAGGAATCTCTTGGCGTCTTGCTTGTAGGTCGTGGGAAGGAGACGCGTCCTCACGGCCTCATCTAGCAGGAAAGCCCACTCGAAGGCGTGCCCGACGTCGATGACGCCTCCCGCTTCCTCCGGTAATTCCCTCCATTCGCCGTCGTACCACTCGGGAAGCGTTCCGTCCGGGCGTCGGAGGCGCGTGTCGACGAACTCCCACAAGCGTTCCGCTGCCCTTCGTGCAACCGGCGAACCGGAGCCTTTCCACAGGGCCAGGGAGGCCTCGAAGAGGTGCATCAAAGGGTTTTGCGAGCGAGGACGACCGAGGTCATGGAACTCCCGAGACATCCACCAGATGATGCCCCCGTGCCGATCGCCAAATCGCTGCAGAGTGAGCTCCAGGGTTTCCTCGGCCCGTGTGAGGTAGGCGGGCTCGTCGAGCTGACTGGCCGCGTGCGCCAGAGCAAACACAACGAAAGCGTGCCCGTAGGCATTCTTGCTGGCGTCCGCCACATCCCCCTCGGGGGTGCAGCTCCAGCTCCAGCCGCCGTGAGCGGGGTCGCGGAAGTAGTGCACCAGGGCGTCCGTTGCCAGCTGAAGGGCGCTGAGGTACCGCGCATCACCGGTCAGGGCGTGGCCCCGTGCAAAGTTGTGGATCGACCGGCTCTGGGTGACCAGCGTGCAAAGCCCCCCGGGCTTAGGCCGCCACCTGCGATCAAACCTTGGGTAAACGAGCCCGTTTTTCTGGAGGCCCTGTTCCAGCCACTTGGGGAGAACCTGTTCCGTGGTCATTTTGACCAGCGCTTCCAGTGAATCCCGAAAGGCCTGAAGCAAGTCCGTTGAGTCCACGGTCCTTTCCCGCTCCACTTCTGGACGTTCCCCGGCTGAATCGTTTCGGACGTGGGGCTCGCACGGTATGCTTGCCCACTCCAATCAAAAGAAAGGTACGGAGGGGGGACGACGTTGCAAAGCGAAATGCCACGGTGAGCGGTTCGTTCGGGGTACGGGGCCGTCGGCGACCCGTGGGTCCGAGGCGCAATGGACGAGCAGGGTGCTTCGGGATAGGTGATTGGTCGAAGAGGTTTGTGAAAAAGGCCCGAACCACCGAGACTCAAAGCACACAGAGGAAACACAGAGGCGGAACCAACGGGGTCCGCTGTTGAGCAACGAGAGAACCGAAATGCTGACCACTCCGGTCAGGGAAATGAGAACTTACGTAACACGGGGATTTCATTCGAGTTGCACCAACCTTTCGTGTGCCGCATAAGCTACATGCCCCTGCGAAGCCGGTACGTAGCAGACGGACGGCGCGTCTGTTCACGCAGCTCTCTGCGCGGCCTCTGTGCCC
>CAYXFI010000234.1:0-6443 GCA_964464205.1 uncultured Cytophagia bacterium | reverse complement strand
CCCGTGAGAATCGCCATCGGGAAGTTCCACGGGGGAATCACCGCGCCCACGCCCAGCGGGATGTACACCAGCTCCGGGTACTCCCCCTTGACCGGAGTGACCGGCTGCCGTTCGCTGTAGCGGAGCATCTCGCGGGCGTAGAACTCCAGAAAGTCAATCGCCTCGGCCGTGTCGGCGTCGGCCTCCAGCCAGTTCTTGCCGACCTCGTGGATCATCCACGCGTTGATTTCCAGCCGACGCCGCTTCATGATTTCGGCCGCGCGCAGCAGGACGATCGCTCGCTCCTTCGGGTCGACCCAGCGCCACTCTTCGAACGCTTTTTCTGCCGCAGCGACGGCCTGATCCACGTGCTCCCGCGAAGCCCGATGGAACGTCCCCACGACCTGGTCCTTCTCGGAGGGATTGTAGCTCTTCAGGAAGTTCCCGGTTTCGACATCTTTGCCGCCGATGTAGAGCGGATAAACCCGGTCGAATTGCTTCTCCACCTGCTTCAGCGCTTGTTCCTGAGCCTGCCGGTTCTCTTTCACGGAAAAATCGGTGTAAGCCTGATTCCGGAATTCCTCGAGCATTTTCGCCTCCGTCGCTTGTTTGGACGGCCACCTTTTCCCGCACTCTTAAGTCGTCGAATGGAACGTATCCAAGTCAGAGTTCCTCATTGTGCCACGACGGTTTTTCCACGTCAGGATCCCACAATGAATTCCACTCGGGAAGAGCCAACGAACCGTAGTGTTCCCTAAGCCGTTGTGAGACGTCGGTAGAGATCGGTGTTCTTGCGAGTCACGTAGTTCATCGCTCGCTCAAAGTCCTCGTCGGGGCGAGTCAGGAGCTCTTCAAGGCTCGCCCGAAGAAATTCTTCGGGCGTAACCCGAAAGTGCTCCGCTTTCTCCTTCAGCTTCGCCAATGCTTCTTCCGAAAGAGTGACCGTTAACGTCGCCATACGCTGTCCTCCTGGCTTCCGCGAAGCCACCCTGTTGCCCACGCCCCCGATCAACGTGATCACACGTGCACTGTCACGCCGCCGAGCGTCTCCTCGACCAGCTTGATCGCGCAGTACTCGCCGCACATGGTGCAGGCACCGTTGACCGGCTCGGACGCCTCCTGCCACATTTTGCGGGCTTTCTCGCCGTCGATGGCCAACTCGAATTGCTTTTGCCAGTCCAGGCGTTTTCGCGCTTCGGACATTCGTCTGTCCCACTCGGCAGCCCCGGGGACGCCTTTCGCGATGTCCGCCGCGTGGGCAGCGATCCGAGAGACGATGACCCCTTCCCGCACATCCTCCGGCGTCGGCAGGCGCAGATGCTCCGCCGGGGTGACGTAGCACAGGAAATCGGCCCCCGCCTTCGCAGCCAGCGCCCCGCCGATGGCCGACACGATGTGATCGTACCCGGGCGCCACGTCCGTCACCAGGGGACCCAGCACGTAGAACGGGGCCTCGTGGCAGAGCCGTTTCTCGAGCTGCATGTTGAGTTCGATCTGATCGATCGGCACGTGGCCGGGCCCCTCGATCATCACCTGCACCCCGTGCTCCCAGGCTGTCTTGGTCAGCTCGCCGAGCGTGATCAGCTCCTCCACCTGCGCACGGTCGGTGGCGTCGGCAAGAGACCCGGGGCGCATGCCGTCACCCAGGCTCAGGGTGACGTCGTACTTCCTCGCCAGCTCGAGCAGCCGGTCGTAGTGCTCGTACAGCGGATTCTCCTTCTCGTTGTACACCATCCAGGTAATCAGGAAAGACCCGCCGCGGCTGACCACGTCCAGAGTGCGCCCCTGTTTCCGCAGTCGTTCCAGTGCGCTCAACGTCACGCCACAGTGGACGGTGAAGAAATCCACGCCGTCCTGAGCCTGCCGCTCGAGAACGTCGAAGAGGTCGTCCACCGTCATGTGCACGATGCCGCCCCTTCGCTCCGCCACCTCGACGGCCGCCTGGTAGATCGGCACCGTGCCGAGGGGCACGTCCACCGCACGCCGGACCGCCTTCCGAACCTCTTCCAGCGGGCCTCCCGTGCTCAAATCCATCACCGTGTCCGCTCCAGCCGCCACCGCCACTTTGGCTTTTTCCACTTCCAGCGCCACTTCCGCCAATTCGGAGCTCGTGCCGAGATTGGCATTCACCTTGGTGCGAAGCCCCTTGCCCACACCCAGCGGACGCGTGGACCACACCCTGTTCTTGAGGATCACAACCTTGCCCTCGGCCACCCGCTGCGCCACTTCCTCCGCGGGAACTTTCTCGTCCCGAGCAACCTTGGCAACCTCGGGCGTGATGGTGCCTCTTCGAGCTGCTTCGATCTGCGTCATGTCCTCATAGCCTCCTGAACTCTTCAGATCCGAGATACGTCGCCAGTCCTGTTGTTTCCACTACAACCGAAGCCCCCGGTTCCGAACGCGCCAGAGTTTTTCCGCGCCCCGAACCGCTCTTCGGAGAATTGGACCAGTACGCTCTGCGATCGCCACCCGAACCTACGCCCCACGGTCAAAAGTGATCCGAACCGCGAACGCTCCGGTGTCCCTGCGACCACCGCGCGGGAACTCAATCCGAGGTCGGCGGTCGCACGTCAAGCAAACTCGCAAGCGAAACGATGCTCATGGCCACCAGCACCGCAACGTCGCTTCCGCGCTCCGAGAAGATCCTCTCCACAACTTCGTGATCTGGGAACCGGGCGAGCGTGGTCAGGTAAACCAGCGGACGCAATAGACCGACCGGCAGCACCCGGCTCAACGCCAGCAGATCCTGCCTCTCGATCTCCACATCGCCCAGCTCGAACCGATCCCGTTGTTCTTTGAGGCGGAGGGTGAAGAACTCCAGGAACCGATCGCCAATCTCTCCCCAATCCCTCTTGTTCCAGACCTGCTCCACCTCTTCCTCCAGCACCGCAAGGCGAAGCAGATGCACAAACGGAAGCAGCACCTCTTCGGCCTGCTCGGGGCTGAAAGGTTTTTCCAGTCCAAGCTGACCGGCCAGTCGCGAGAAGGCTCGATCGAAAGATGCGCGGCTCCGCTCGGCATCTCCACTCCAGATGGCCTTCTCGATTTCCTCGCTGAGCCGCGACAGGCGCAGCCCCATCGGCTTGCCCTCGGTCACTTCCGTTTCGCAGTCACCGAGGATCATCCGCCAGTCCTCGAGCTGATCCTCCCCGAGCGAGCCCTCCGCCAGCAGGTCCAGACTTTCCTCGACCAGCTCGCTCTCCTCGGCGGCTCGCAGCCGATGCCGTGCAAACTCCAGTAGCGACGCGTAGGCAGGCCGCATGCGGTCCTGTCGGTACAGAATCAGGGCATGCAAGTAGAACCACCCGTGCGACCGATCGCTTTCCCGGGTGGACTCCAATGTCCGAAGCGCCGAGACGAGATCCCCCTGCCAGTAGAAGCCTTCCGCTACGAATTCTGCGGGAATTTCTCCCTTTTGCTGGGTCAGCCAGAGAATCGCACGGTTCAGTCGCTCGCGGTCGCCGGCCAAGGCAGCTACGCGCGCCTGCAGGGCCGCCGCTTCATCCGATGCCCCTTCTTCCCCCAGCTCTTCTTCGAGAATGCGTAGCGCGGCTGCGTAGTCCCGTTCTGCGCACCGGTCCACTACCCGCCGCAACCGTTCAGCTTTCACGTTTCCGGTTCCCTCTGGCCTAGGGGCTTTCGATCAGGGGCGCACCAGTGCGCCCTGTGGTCTGGCCACGCACCCGCTGCAAGCTGCCCTCAGAAGAAGATTTTTCGCCCGGAGCGCGGTTTTTCACCCCGCCCCACCCACAGCGCCGCCTGCTGAACCACCGGCCCCGACCCCTGCTGCAGAACTCACCGCCGACACAGTGCTCGTGACGGCCGACGCCACGCCCGCCGCTGCCACGCCAGGCGGTACTCCCAGCCACGGTACGGCCTCCGTACCGAACAAGTCCTCTGTCAATCGCCGGAACTGCCTGGGCCGCAGGCCGACGACAAGGCCGTACACCCACGCAAGGTCGCGGGAAGCCCCGTCCTCCCCCGGGCCACTGGCTTTCATTTTGCCCGTCCGTCTGAGGTACCTCGCGAAGGCTTTCCACCGAAGCGCCTCTTCCTGCGCCTCAGGGCTGCGGCGAATCATCAGAAACGCTGTGGCTAGCAGCACAATGCCGGTGAAGAAAGGCACCAATCCGGCCCAATCCGCCACGAACATGAAGACGACTCCCAACGCCATGAGAGTGGCGGCCAAAAGAAGCGTGCGGTTCCTGGCGGCACGCCCTTCGGGTTCGAAAATGCCCTCGGCACGGCCAGCGGCGACCAGCTTTTTCTTCCAGTCGAAGAACCACCGACGCAACTTGCGTCGGCCGGACTTGAGCTTCTCGTGCGACAATTCCCGCTCTCCGCCCGCCAGCTCCCCGAACAGGAAATCGAGCACGTCCTTTTCCCAGTCCTCGGGAGTGTCGCCAGCGGGATGCTCTTCCGGAAGCCTGAAGACGAAATCGCGGCCCTTCCTACCCTTCCCCTCGGGTTCCCCGATTTCCACTTTCACAAAGCCCCGGCGCGCTAGATCGAACAGCGTCGCGACCAAGGCCTCGGGGCCAAGTTCATCCCCGCGCAACAGATAGGAAACCATCGCGGGCTTGCGCTGGCTGGGCGGCTGCATCTCCCACTTGGGAACGCCCCGAACGCGGTGAGGCTTGCCGAAGTTCAGCCACAGGTAGAAAGTCACCGCGACTCCGGCAACGGAGAGGAACGACAGAAACCACAGCGCGTGGATGCGCCTCCGGCGCCGCTCTTCCTGCTGTCGCAGCCAGGCCGTGCGTTCCCGTGCCTCCCGGATTAACCGCTCCTCCTCTTCGGCCAGGACCCTCCCCAGCGCCGGAGCGTCGCTCACAGAGACGACGGACGGTACGCTGCTCCGTGGAAACAAAACGCGTGCTTCCAGGAATTCCCGCGGCGCCAAGTTCCGAACCCAAATCTTGACTTCCCTCTCGGGGCTGAACCGGTGCGAGGCACGCCACGTGCCGTGTATCCAAATACGCAGCGAATCCGCCGGCGGCGGAAAAGCCCAACTGATTCGGACGACCGCTTCCTTCACAGCCTTCCGGTCGCCCGCCCCGATGAAGTTCCAGTAGAATTCGGCCACGTCGGGGTAGGCCCGGACCAGCGAAGGTACAACGAAGCCCAGCTCGAACACGCGCGTCTGATTTCTCGCACGGAAATGCCACTTGACACGAAGCTCGTTGCCGGAGGAATCGACCTCGAAAGTGCCGGGCTCGCCGGAGCTGCTGAGCACGTACTCACGATCGCCCTCCCAAACGCGGAGGCTCTCCACACCGGCGATTCCTCGCAACGGCAGACGGTAGTCCGCCCAGGAGAATTCTCCTTGGAACGCGTACACCCGCCTCTCGATGAAGCGCACGCTTCCGTCCGGGCGTATCTGGGCCCGGATCTCGATCTTGTCGACCCGGTAGTCTTTGGCCACGATCTTGCCCGGCTCTACCAGCCCGGCCAAAGCGACGAAACACGCGACGGCGCACGCCCTGGCGACCAGGCCCAGCAGAGCATTGCGCCACTCCCTACTCATTGAACCATCCTCTCGCCAGTCGCAAGCAGTCATCGCGATACCTCATCGCTGCCTCCCACCTTCCCTGGCGGAGGCCACGGATGACGATGTATTTCTGGTGTTCGTACAGGAAATAGAACGCGTGGCGTACCTGTGCTGCTTCCGAGCTCTCCCTCGGTTTCCCGTAGCCCCGCCAGAAGGGCGGCTCCGAGATGCCGCAGTAGTCGAGCACCGCAAACTCGATCTCGGGATCGCCGTAGAGTGCGCGGTCCCAATCCACGATCCCGGTGACGTTCCCGGACCTGTCGAGCAGGATGTTTTGACTCCAGATGTCCATGTGAAGGAGCGACGGGGGCGGATCATGCCGAAAGAATTCTCTACGTTTCTCGAACGCCCCAACGAGCCACTCGCCCTCTCGTTTCGTGTAGGCGCCCATCTCCACGATCTGGTCGATGAGCCTCCGCCACATGATTTCGAATGCATCGACCCAATTGGATTGGGGTTCCATCGGCCTGTGGGGGCCAACGTAGCCGTAAGCTGAGCCCTGGATGTCGTGCACCTGCCGCAGGTAACGTCCCACCTGTTCGAGGGCGCGGTCCCAAATCGTGCGCGTGAGGGGCAATTCACTGGCCGCCACACCGGGCAATCGTTCCATGAACAGGTAGTCGCTGGGGATCAGCTTGCGGCTGAAGTCGTAAGCGAGGATCTCCGCGACCGGCGCGTCTGTGCGTTCCCTCACGATGCGATGAATCTCCGGCTCCTGCCGCATCATGTCTTTCTCGTAGAACAGGACCGGCGTGTCGGGCAATGGGGCGACCCGTAGCACGAGGTGTCGACCGTTCAGATCCACATAGTAACTGCGGTTGAACTTGCGGCTCGAGATCCGCGGAAAGGAAGGTACGGACCGGTCCAGTGCGAAGTGAGCGGCAACCAGTCTTCGCAGAATCTCTTCGGTCAA
>CAYXFI010000233.1:0-6467 GCA_964464205.1 uncultured Cytophagia bacterium | reverse complement strand
GCTCCAGGTGGTGTCCAGGGACGGCGAGCCGCACCAACTTGATCCAGAGAAACTGCGCCGCGCGATCGTGGACTACCACGTCGGCTCTATCATGAACATTGTGGAGTCCGCGTACACGCTGGAGCATTGGCGTGAGATCATCACCCAGATTCAGGACATGGCGACCAAGGAAACACGTCTCGGCATCCCGATACTGTACGGGCTGGATGCCGTGCACGGCGCCAACTACGTGCGGGGCGCGACGATCTTTCCGCAGAACCTGGCGATGGCGGCCACTTGGAACCCGGATCTCGTACGCCGCAGCGCCGAAATCACCGCCTACGAACTGCGCGCTGCTGGTGTGCCCTGGGATTTCGCCCCCGTCCTCGGCGCCGGGCGACAGCCACTCTGGTCTCGTCTGTTCGAGACCTTCGGTGAAGACCCTTATCTGGTGTCGGTGATGGCAAGAGCCTACGTCAAGGGTCTGGAAGGTGAGGACAACAACCTCTCCGACGGGACAAAAGTGGCAGGCTGCGCCAAGCACTACCTCGGCTACAGCTTTCCCCTGACGGGCAAGGACCGCACACCCGCCTGGATTCCGGAACGCACGCTGTGGGAGTATTTCGTGCCACCATTCCGCGCTGCGATCGAGGCAGGCGTGCACACGGTGATGGCGAATTCTTCGGAGATCAACGGTATTCCGGTTCACTCCAGCCGGGAATTGCTGGTCGACTTGCTGCGCCATAAGCTCGGCTTCTCGGGGTTCGTCGTGTCCGACTGGGCCGACATCAAGAACCTGCACCAGCGGGAGCATGTGGCCGCCACCCACAAAGAGGCCGTGAAAATGGCCGTGATGGCCGGCGTCGACATGAGTATGGTGCCGGATGATTTCAGCTTTTACGAGTATCTGTTGGAGCTGGTGCGAGAGAGAGAGGTACCCGAGTCGCGCATCGACGAAGCGGTGCGGCGCATCCTTCGGCTGAAGTTCGAGCTTGGGCTCTTCGATAATCCATATCCGAACCCGGCCCTTGTTGCGCAATTCGGGAGCGAAGAGTTCCGGCGTGTCAACCTGCGTGCGGCCCGAGAAGCGATCACCTTACTGAAGAACGATGGCGGGGTGTTGCCACTGTCGAAACAGGTGCGCGTGCTTGTGACCGGCCCAACAGCCAACCGTCTGAGCTGCCTGAACAGCGGCTGGACGATCACGTGGCAGGGAAACCGCGAGGATCTCTACCCTCAGGAGAAATTCACGATCCTTGAAGCAATCCGCGCAAAGGTCGGTGAGAAGAACGTGACGTACATACCGGGCGCGGATTTTGAACGAGTTATCGACATCGAGGCCGCCAAAGCGGCCGCACTGGAGGCCGACGTTGTGGTGGCCTGCATCGGCGAGCCGGCCTATTGCGAGACGCCCGGGAACATCCCGGACCTTCGTCTCTCCGAGGCGCAGACCGAGCTGGTTCGCGCGCTGGAAGAGAGCGGGAAACCCGTGGTGCTCGTATTGACGGAGGGAAGGCCACGGGTGATTCGGCCCATTGTGGACGATGCCGCCGCTGTGCTGATGGCTTATCTGCCGGGGCTGGAGGGCGGGATCGCCGTCGCCGACGTGCTCTTCGGCGACGTGAATCCCAGCGGCAAGCTCCCCATCACCTACCCGCGCTACCCGAACGACCTGACACTCTACGATCACAAATACAGCGAAGAGCACGAACACAACCAATACAATCCGGAGTGGCCTTTCGGCTTCGGGCTGAGCTACACGAAGTTCAGGTACAGCAACCTCAAAGTAGACCCGGCTCGGATTCGCGGCGACGATGCGCTCACAATTCGGGTCACCGTTCGCAACGTCGGCAAAAGGCGCGGTGCGGAGGTGGTGCAATTGTACCTGAGTGATCTGTACGCGTCGGTCACACCCTCTGTACGGCGCCTGAAGCGTTTTCGGAAAGTGTGGCTCGAGCCAGGGGAAGCACGAGAGGTGCACTTCACCCTGTACCGCGACGACCTTGCGTTCATCGGTCGTGACAATCGCCCCACGGTGGAACCGGGAGCGTTTCGTGTGACCGTCGGTCCTCTCTCGGCCGAATTCGAGCTCGTGCAGTAGCAACTCTGGGAGGGTGCAAGGACGATCGCGACGCCGGATTATCAGACTGATAAACGGGCATTATCAGAATGATAACGGCATGCTCGAGTCCGCGGGTTTCACGGTTGGTGCAAGCCACTGATTCTCAAAGACCTATGAGGGTGGAATATCGCCGGTACAAATCTTGCGAAACTGTTATGATAGTTGAGGCGATGATTTAGGCGCTGGAGAGTCCTTTGCTCGAGCAGAGTGCAATCGTCGGTTACTTGGTGGCGGCGCTCACGTTCGCTTACTGCCGGGGGCAAGGTCGACAGACCACGGCGAGATCGGGTGGACCCGGAAAAAGCCAGAGCCCGGGCGTGGCTCTCGCTGTGCCCACGCTTGTGGCTGCTCCGGCTCTGGTGTTTGCTCTGGCCAGCGGCTCGCCCGGTGTGTTGGTTGCCGTTTTCGCTTCGGCCGCAATTGCATTCGTTCTGGTCGGCCTCAGCTCTGGCCGAACCGGGATCTGGGGCAGTATCGGGGGCGAGAAAGTGTATCGTCCACTGGCGTCAGTGGTCGTCTCCGACATCCTGGCGCTCGCCCGGTTCGTTTTCTTCGCCACAGCCGGCGGCACTCTGCTTGCGCGCTGGCTCGACGTCCAGCCAGGCGTACTCGGCCTGCTACTGGTGTTGGCGCTGGGCCTGATGATCATACCCGACTGGCCTCGATCCATCGACAGGGTCGATCGGTTGCACGGGATTCTGTGGGGCGCTTCGGCGGTCGCTCTGGTTGGCGCCGCGTTGTTCACGGACCGGGCTATTCCGTCCGGCATGGGTGCGGCAGAACTCCGTGGAGCTGCCGACTGGATGTGGCTCGTTCCCCTGTTCCTCATCCTCAGCCTCTGGTTCTGGCTCGACGATGAGTTTACCGTCTCACGAATCCGGCAGGTGAAGGCCGAGCAGCGCAAGAAAGTCGTCGCTGGGGCAGCGGCGCTGCAATTGATTGCAGCTGTTGTGGCAGGGCTCACGTGGCCATCCCTCACTCAGGCCGTTCGAAGTACCGCTGGCGCCGTAGAGCCGCGGGTTCCCTCCTTTTTCCACCGGGGAATCTTCGCGGTTACGATGGTCACCGCCGTCGTATCAGCGATGATGGCGTCGCTGCACGTGCTGGTTGAGCACATCTCGGCATCTCCACTGAGTGGCAAGCTGCCGGGAACCGAAGGCCTCCGGGCCCGCCTCCTGGGGGCCGGGTTGATCGTGGTCGTCCTCCCCATCGTCGAAATCGCAGCGAACTCCCCTACAGTGGCCTTCTGGCTGGTTGCAGTGGTCATTGTGGTTCTGGTTCCCCCCGTGCTGGCAAGCCGGTTTCTGGACTACGCGGTCCCGGCGGCCAAGGTATCTACGCGACTGTGGATACCTCTCTCCGGTTTTCTTCTCGGGGCCCTTTTTCTGGCTGTCGCCCGGATGAAGGGGTTAGACCACCCGACTGAACCGTGGCCGCAGTTGGGGTTCCTCTGCTTCGCGGTGCCCCTGTTTTTCGGGGGACTTCTGGAGGGAGGGATGCAACTGCGCCGACACCGGTTTCTATCTTCTGACCGGCGAAGCTTGAAGGTGGATTGTGGACAAAATTCAGAGAGGAGGTGAGAAGGAGCCCTATCCTGTGTTCGGAGGACCCATCAGGGAACCAAATACAACGAGGAGGTGAAGAGCCATGAGAAGATGGTGGACTTTTCTCACGCTGATGCTCTTTCCGCTTGGCGTGTCTGCACAGTACGTGGTCGAGAGTTTCGACGAACCGCCGACGGACCCCAACTACTGGAACCACGTGGTATCCGAGCACGCCGACACGACCAAGAGCTACGTGCACGTTAGCTACGTCAACGATCCCGTGAAAGTCGGCACGGGGGCGATGAAGCTCGACTACTCCGCCCACAATATCGAAAGCTGGGGCGGCTTCGCGAAAATCGAGCACTGGTATCCCGACAGCACCAAGACCTACGACTTCTCGCTCTACGATACCCTCACCATCTGGTACTACAATCTTGCTCCTGCTTCGCAGCCTGGACGCATCCACTTTCGAATCCAGTTCTACGACGTCAGCGACGCGGTGAACGGTGCCAATACCTACGACGCCAATCAAACGGAGCTGTGGTACTCCTTCCATTACGTGCTCGATGACCAGCCCGGTTGGCACCAGATCCGTATGCTGATGGTCGATGCCCGTATGGATCCCAATCTGGACGAGTGGGGCGGCGACGGGTTCAACCTGACCGGCTGGGCCGGCATCACCGGCAACAACCAGTTGGATCTGGATCGAATCAAGGGCTTCGGCTTCGAGTTTTCCGTGAGCGGTGCCGGCGAAGGGGACCATGTTTTCGGGACCATCGTCCTCGACCACCTGGAACTCCGAGGCATGAAGCACGTAGCCTACATCTTCTTCAATGGGAAAACCCTGTCCACGCGACTCCAGCAGTTCACCTGGGGCCAGTCCTCGTTGGAGCTCGTGGAAAGCGCAGGTACCGACGGGAGCAATGCCCTCAAGTGGACCCAGGGCGACGAGTGGGGCAACGGCTGGACCGGTGCCGGATGGAACATAGACCCACCGATGGACATGAGCTCGATCTGGGATACAGACACCCTCAAATTCCGGATGAAGACCGACCAGGGTGTGGGCGCACTTCGCGTGCAGCTGGAAGACGGCCAGAACAAGGTGGGGCAGGTATTCCAGCCAGTAGACGACGGCCAGTGGCATGACTACGCCTTCAAGCTGAGCGAAATGGCCTACCAGGACAACTCTCCCTCATTCGACTCGTCCCATGTCACTGTGCTCCAGTTCATGGCTGAGGGAACAGGCCAGGCCGGTAAGGTAATCTGGATCGATTACCTGTGGACCGACAATCCGGAAATTGACATCACGCCTCCGGCCGCACCGACTGGGGTAGGGGCGATGGCGCAGCAGTACTACAACCTGGTCTACTGGCAGGATGTCCCCGGCGAGAGCGGTGAGAAATACAACGTGTACGCCTCCACCAAGCCGATCACGGATCTCAATGACCCCGAGGTGGATTTGATCGCCTTCAAGGTCGGCGAAGATGTGCAGAGCGCCGTCCACTATCTCTACTACCCGCTGGAAGATCGGGAGGTGCAATACTACTACGCCGTGGAGTGCATCGACGAGGCGGGTAACGTCGGACCGATCGGCGTCAGCGAGACGGCAACCACCAACACCGCCAAGGGAATTGCGACGATCTCCCTCACTCCGCCTGCGGATTTCGCGGCTGACGGCGATCTCAGCGAGTGGGATGGCAGTGGCATTCGCCCGTTCACGCTCAAGCCAGAGACCGACTACGTGGTGGTCGGCGACATCAGCGACAGCACCGACCTCATGGCCAAAATCTACATCGCGATGGACGACAACTACATGTACGTGGCGGGCGACGTGATCGACGATGTGTACCACTTCGGAGAAGGAAACTGGTGGGAGCAGGATGCTTTCCAGTTCTTCATTGGCCTGTACGATTGGCGCGGGCCGAAACACACCTCCTACCAGCGTGGCGAAGAGCCGGACTACAGCATCATCTTCCTGGAAGGGGAGCTCTTCGCCGAGGGTACGCATCACGTACTCGGTACCCCGGGCGACGGGAACTACTTCTTCACCGATCTCGGTGGTGCCGATTACGTTTTCGAGGCCCGCATCCCGTTCGATACGTTGGCCATTTCCTACAACGCCAACGACAAACGTTTCCACCCGCTGCGGGGCATGCGAATCCCATTGGAACTGTACTTCCACGACAACGACGGCCAGGGCTGGGAAGGCAACCTGGGCCGCTCCCCCTACAACACGGACCACGGATGGCAGAACCCGGCCGAGTGGGAGTACACCTGGATCGGCGACACCACGCACGTAGTGACCGGGGTTACCGAGAACAGAGCTGAGGTACCGTTCGTCTACTCGCTGGAGCAGAACTACCCCAACCCCTTCAACCCGACCACAACGATCGCGTACAGCATTGCCAACGCGGGCCAGGTCAAGATCGACCTGTACAATGCCCTTGGCCAAAAGGTGAAGACGCTGGTGAATGAGCACAAGCCGGCCGGACGGTATCAGGTGACGGTTGACGCGAGCGATCTGAGTTCGGGCGTGTACTTCTACCGGATTGAGACCGGTTCCTTCCACGCTGTCAAGAAAATGGTGCTGATCAGGTAGGACAGGGCTACGGGGCCAGGCCGGGGCGGCTCCCCGCCGCTCCGGCCTTTTCGTTCCAACTGCCATTGGCGTGGGAGTTGGAAGGGTAATCCGAAGCCAGACGCCAAAACGCAGTTCGGCTCCGCTCCGTTTGGCTTTCCCGCCCACGTTGCCGGAGCAACAGAGTCGGATCCGCATAATGGAATTTCGCCGCACCGTCTCGGCAGGTTGCGCATCCCGCGTC
>CAYXFI010000232.1:0-6469 GCA_964464205.1 uncultured Cytophagia bacterium | reverse complement strand
ACGTCGGCCTTCAGGATCAGAGGCAGCTCTCGCACCTCCTCCTCTCCGGTGCGAATCCGACGGGAGATCTCGTCGAGGCTCACGCGCTGCACGCGGCGGAACTGCTGTTCACGACGCAGCTGCTGACGCCTGGTAGCAATTTCCTTCGCTTCCCGCTCGGAGGAAGTCACGGTGAACGGATCGCCCGCCTGCGGCATTCCATTGAACCCCACCACCAGCACCGGGCGGGAAGGACCCGCCTCCTTCACGGGCCGGTCTCGTTCGTCGAACATGGCACGCACCCGGCCCGAGTACATCCCCGCCACGAAGGGGTCTCCCACCCGGAGCGTGCCCACCTGCACCAGCACGGTGGCCACCACTCCGCGACCTTTGTCCAGCCGCGACTCGAGCACGGTGCCCTTCGCCGGCCGGTCCGGATTCGCCTTCAGGTCCAGCATCTCCGCCTCGAGCAGGATGGCCTCCAGCAGCTTGTCCACATTCATTCCCGTCTTGGCGGAGATCTCTACGCACTGGTGACGACCGCCCCACTCTTCCACCAGCACCCCGTGCTCGGCCAGCTCTTTCTTGATCAGATCGGGATTGGCGTTGGGCTTGTCCATCTTGTTGATGGCCACGATGATGGGCACGCCCGCAGCCTTCGCGTGGTTGATCGCCTCGACCGTCTGCGGCATCACGTGATCATCGGCAGCCACCACCAGCACCACGATGTCCGTCACCTGGGCACCGCGAGCGCGCATCGCCGTGAAGGCTTCGTGTCCCGGAGTGTCGAGGAAGGTGATCCGCTTCGTATCGCCCAGATCGACCTCGTACGCACCGATGTGCTGGGTGATGCCGCCCTTTTCACCGGCTACCACGTTCGACTTGCGAATGTAGTCAAGGAGCGAGGTCTTCCCGTGGTCGACGTGACCCATGATGGTGACCACCGGGGCCCGGGGTTTCAGTTTGGACTCGTCTTCTTCCTCTTCCGTCTCGACCTTCTCCTCTTCGTAGTCGGAAATGATCTCCACGTCGTAGCCGAATTCATCCGCCAGTAACGTGATGGTCTCGGCATCGAGTCGCTGATTCATCGAGACCATCAGGCCCATCCCGAGGGCTTTCTGGATCACCTCGGCCGCAGTAACGCCCATCAGACTGGCCAGTTCGGCCGTGGTGATAAACTCCGGCGTCCGAATGACACTGCCCTCTTCCTCCTCGACTTCCTCGACTTTCTCCTTCGCGCGACGATACTTGCGCCTGCGGCCCGTCTCCTGCATCGCCGCCAGCGTCTGGCGGATGCTTCGTTCGATCTCCTCTTCGCTGAACTCGGGCCGACGTTTCTTCTTCCGCTTCTCTTCTTTCTTCTCCTTCTCCTTGGCCCGTTCCAGCGCCTCGCTCAGATCTTCAACAACCTCCTCGGCTTTCGCTTTCTTCTTACGGGCGCGTTTGCGGCGGCGCTTCTTGGGCGGAGCTTCCGGCGTCTCTTCAGCTACTGCGGCCTCTTCTGCCTCGGCAGTCACTTCAGCCGGCGGTGCTTCGGCACCTGCCTCTACTGTCTCTTCCGCGGCAGAAACCGCCGGCTCCTCCACCGCCGTCGTCTCTTCCGGTTCGGGCGATATCACTTCAGCTGCCCGGACCGGATGCTCTTCTACTTTCTCTTCCTCAGCGGGAATGTCGATCACACGAATGCGCCGTTCGCGCTTCTCCCGCTTGGGACGTGGAGGCGCTTCCTTCTCCACAGCCGTTTCCACGGCCGCTGTTGGCTCGGCCACTTCCCCACTGGCCGCCATCGCCACGCGGCGCTCGCGCTCCATGATGAGCTCGGCCGCTGCGCGCAGACGTTCCTCCAACTCGCGCCGGGCCTCCCGTTTGCGGGCCTCTTCCTGTTCCCGCTTCTCACGGAGCATGCGCCGGAATTCCACGTCCTCGTCGGCGCGGCCTCCCTCCTGACGGTAGCGCTGCACTACCGCCTCGTACATCTCGTCCGTGACGGGGCTCATCTGATTCTTCACCTTGAAGTTCTGCTTCTGCAGGAAATCGATGAGCTCCTCGTTCGAGATGTTCAGTTCTCGCGCTACCTGAAAGATTCTCCTCTTACCCGCCAAGTGCGATCACTCCCGCCAGAGCTTTTCGTACAACCCTCACAACCGGTGAGCCACCACCAGGCCCAGTTTACGCCACGACTTCCTCTTCTTCCTGACTTTCCTCCTGCTCGGCCTGGTCCGGCTCCTGCACCGCTTCCTCCTCCACAGCAGCCTGGACCAAGTTGAACACCTTCTCCGCGGTCTTTGCGCCAATACCCGGGATGGACATCAGTCCATCCACCTGGGCGTCGAGCACCTGCTGAACCGTATGGATTCCACCTGCCGCCAGTTTCTTCAGCATGGCCGCCGTGACACCAGCAACCGTGTCCAGCGGACGATCCTTCTGCGCCTCCTTCATCAGGCGCTCGCGGTACTCACTCTCTTTGATCGTCTCGATCTCGTATCCCGTGAGGCGCGAAGCCAGCCTCCGATTCAACCCGCCTTTGCCGATCGCGAGCGAAATCTGGTCGTCCGGGAAAACCGCCAACACGTGACGGCGGTCTTCGTCCAGGATAATCTTCGTCGGCTTCGCCGGACTCAGAGCACGCTGCACGAGGATCTCGGGCTCCGGACTCCAGTTGATGATGTCGATCTTCTCGTTGTTCAGTTCCCGGACGATGGATTGAATGCGGATGCCCTTCATGCCCACGCAAGCGCCCACAGCGTCGATGCGCTTGTCGTTGGAGATCACTGCGATCTTTGTGCGCTCGCCCGGCTCTCGAGCGATCGCCCGGATCTCGATGATGCCCTCGTAGATTTCCGGAACTTCCAACTCAAACAGACGCACCAGGAACATCGGATCGGCGCGGCTGACGATGATCACGGGACCCCGTGGAGTCTCCCGCACCTCCTTCACCACCGCCCGCACCGTTTCTCCGCGGCGATACCGTTCCGTCGGGATCTGCTCGGAACGGGGCATCACTACTTCGGTCTTGTCCACGTTCAGGAAGACCTCGTCGCGCGTCACCTGACGTACGTCGCCGATCACGATCTCGCCGACCCGGTTCTTGTACTCCTCATAGGTGATCTGCTTCTCGATCTCGCGGATCTTCTGGTTCAGATTCTGCTTCGCGGAAACGATCAGCCTCCTCCCGAACGTGGACGGGTCGACGATCTCGAGGAATTCCTCGCCGACTTCCAGGTCCGGTTCGCTCTTTCGGGCCGTCTCCAGGTCGATTTCCGTCACCGGATCCGTCACTTTCTCGACGATCTTCTTGATCTGCTGGATCTCGATGACGCCCTTTTCCAGGTTCACGTAGATGTCGAAGTTCTCCGTGGTCCCGAATTTCTTCCGGACCATCGCTTCGAGAACGCTGTGGATGATTTCCGCCAGCTTGTCACGATCGATCTGCTTTTCTTTGACAAGCTGACTGAACGCTTCCGCCAGTTCAGTCTTCACCATATCTCGCTGCCTTCACTTTGGTCCAACTTCCCCCGCGCTCCTGCACAACTACTGCAGGGCCGCCGCTTGCCCAAGACCTTCCGTCTGCCGCCTCATCGAGTCGAGCTAAAACCGCCTTCCTCCGTCTCCCCTGCTGAACCAGACCCGAGTGTCGCCCGAGCCGGGTAGGCCACGCACTCGCAGATCCCGTTTTGAGAAAAGGTGGCAGGCGCCCATCGCCGCACCTTGTTCAGAATCGCACCTGGATTTTGCCCCGAACGACTTGCGGCCAGGACAACCGCACCAGTTCACCCCGCACTTCCAACTCCAGGTGTTCCTCGGCCGCCTCGACGATCACGCCCTCCACGTAGCGTGTGGCTTCTCCTTCTCGGACCTCCACCCGTACGGTCCGTCCCACGTTCCGCCTGAAATCCCTCGGCTGTCTCAGCGGCCGATCGATGCCCGGAGAGGAAACCTCGAGCGTGTAGCGCCCCGGAATGGGATCCTTCCGGTCCAGCAGATCCGACAGCTTGCGGCTGATCTCGGTGCACCGATCAATCGTGATGCCGCCTTCTTCGTCAATGAAAATGCGCAAGATCTGCCGTCCGGGTGGACCCTTCAGCTCTAGGTCCACCAGCTCCACGCCCTCCCGCTCGAGGAGGGGTTCCACCAGTTCTCTGATTTCTTCGGCTAGGATTTGCACCGTACACCCTCGTCCGGGCAACAAAAAAGTGGGTCCTTCGAACCCACTCACGACTCGAATATAACCGAGTAAATCTAAAATTGCAAGGGATTTCTGGAGAATTCACGCCGTACCCGGGTACTTGCACATGCCCTACTCAACCGCCCGCCCGGTACCTCCAAAGCTGGGAACCCCGTTGTTCCCCAGCCGCCGGGCTCTCACGCGCTCACTCGCGAACGCGCATGGGACGCCACGGACATCGATCCAGCGTTCACAAAGCGCTGCCACCCAAACTTCGCCCCCTTCGTGCTCATCAGCCGCAGCGGAATTCACGTCCGCACGGCGCGCGGTGGTGCTACGTCTTGGCACTCAGCTCCAGCAACTTGGCCTGCACGGATTCCAGAATCGAATCCCGCAAGAAATCGCTGGCATTCAGGATTTCGATACCGATGAGTTCGCCCTCTCCATTGAGTTCCGCGGTGATGTGCGGAGCAATTTCAACACTGTTCGCTTCTTGCTCGTCCGACAGGGCTATGTGCAGGATATCCTCCTGTTCAAAATACACCATTCGCGGCTTCTTCCGTCTATTCATAAACGTACCTCCCCGTCCGAAGACGGAAGTTGATCTGATGACGCGTCGTCGCATGCACCGTCACGGGAACGATGGCCTCTTCCCGTAGCTCATACGGAACCACAATCAACGTCCTGCCATGTCGCCCGACGGCCACGTGGCGTCCGGTCGCAGTGTCAAAGTACCGTTCGGCAGAAAACCTCACAATCGATTCTATTTTCCCCAGGTCAAACCCCCGGAGCTTAGCCCTATATCTCATGTACTCTGTCCACACGATAGTGTACGGCTCTGGCATTTTTCCCCACCGTGACCGGACCAACTCGCAGGCAACAATCTCCGGGGGATAGGAATAGGCGGAGCCGTCTAACTACTGTATTGCTGCTCGGCGGGTAGCCTCGTGCGGAAGCCCGCCGCCAAGGCCTTCCTCCGCCATCCGAGACACCTTCCTCGTGCGAGCGTCGCAGAGCAGAAGCGTCAGCTCGAGATCTTTTCCTGCTTCACCGTCACCCGAGCAAGCACCATTTCGGCATCGCGACGCGCGGAGGATTTGGGATACTCGTCGATCACCCTCTCGCAGAGTTCACGTGCCTTCGCCAATTCACCGGCCCGCTCGTAGGCCATCGCCGCGTTCAGCAGGTAGGTCGGCGCGTTGAAACTCTTCGGATCTTTGTCGTAGGCCTTCAGGAAGACCTCGGCAGCGGCCGCGTAGTCGCCCTTGCCTTCGAGACAGGCCGCTTTTCCCGCCAGGGCCGAGGCCGTCAACAGCGGATCGTATCCCGAATGCTTGTCCAGGTACTGATCGAAGTACTTGATCGCCAGGTCGAACTCACCCATGCGGCAGTACATGTCGGCGAGGTCGAGCAGGGCCATTCGCGCCGCCGCGGTACCACCGTACTTCTCCACCAGTGACTCCAAGATGGCCACCGCCTCTTCGTGATTGCCCCGATTGGCTTGCAGCTCGGCACGGGCCAGTTCCACCGCAGCTCTCTCTTCGGCGGCACGCTCGCTACGGATCATCAACGTCACGATCAATACTACGGCCACTGCGCCCGCCACGGCGTACACCACAATCCGGGAATTCCGCTGAACCCAGTCGATCGCCTTGAAATACGCCGTAACCAGCTTGTCTTCTTTGATTTGCCGCTTGGTCAACTTCTTCTTCGGTTTCGGCCGTACCACTTTCCCGACCTCACAGTTTGATTCGCGCTCATGTAAGAAAGCCCTGGGCAATCCCCAGGGCCTACTTCCAAATTCGTGCCCCTAGCAGGATTCGAACCTGCGACACGCGGTTTAGGAAACCGCTGCTCTATCCAGACTGAGCTATAGGGGCTCGAACCTGTTCAAAAATATCAAAGTCCGCGCTGTCACGCAAGGGGAAAATCCCGGGCGCGCGGCTCACTGCACGTCTTCACCTCTCGCTCCCCACCGCCGGAGCTCTTGCTCCTTCGAGCAGACCACGCGCTGCCCGCCTCACTTGTTCCTCCCGAACGGATTCGCACCGGTGATCGGGGGCTCGCACGGCGACAAACTCTTCTCCCCACGGCTTCCACTCCGCCGGGTCCGTAGGGCCGAACACCGCGACCAGCGGCGTTCCCACAGCCGCAGCCACGTGCATCGAACCGGTGTCATTGCACAACACGAGTTCCGCCAAACGAAACAGCGCCGCCAGTTCCCGGATTTCGAGGCCCGTCAAACCTACCGCGTTGTTCGGGGAACGCTGGAGCGCCCGGGCACCCAACTCGTCCTCGCCCGGCCCCCACACGACCACTACGCGC
>CAYXFI010000231.1:2978-6496 GCA_964464205.1 uncultured Cytophagia bacterium | reverse complement strand
CGATCCCGATTGCGGTCGTTGGTACTTTGCGAGAGGATCGTGCGCACCAGGGCCGGCAGCGGGTCGCGCGGCCCATTCCATCGGGGCACCCCGAAAGTCTCCTCGAGACGCGCCACCGCCCAGGCCACCCGTCGTCGGAGGTCTTGATCCGTGTTCACCGCCTCGGCTCTCACCGTTCCGCGCCTCCAGACCGTCTCGCTCGCTTTCGCCGCGCGTCAGCTCCGCCCCTTCTGCGCCGGGGGAACATCTCGCGCTCCGTCAGCTCCCTCGCTTCCGGCGCCACCGCGAGGTTCACCGTCAGGGAACGCGCGAACTGGGAGTCCTCCACACCGATGGCGGCCACCATGCCCTTCCCCAGCAGTCGCCCAAGATCCTCCTTGGTGCTGTACACGAACACCCGAACGCCGTTCCGAAATGCCTTAGCCGCCAGACTCCGCAAAGTCCATTTCGAGGCATCGGACGCGAGGAGCAGCAAGCGGGTACGATTGCGCCGCAGCGACACCTCCACCGCGGTTGCCCCTGTCACCAGACGGCCGGCTCGCCGGGCGAAGCCCAGCAGCGTGTCAATCTTCTGCGCAGGTGAACTGTCGGACATACTCGAGAAGCCTCTCGTACACTTCCTCCGGGACCTGCGTCCGGAGCGTTCGATTCAGGGCGCGTCGCTTGCGCGCGGCCAGAACGCAGTCCTCGTTGTAGCAAACGTACGCGCCCCGGCCTGGCAACCGGTAGTCGGGATCAACTTCCACTCGCCCATCAGGCAGGCGCGACACCCGCACGAGGTCCCATTTGGGACCCTTGCGGCGACAGCCCACGCAGGTGCGTTCAGGGATGTGATCGCTGCGCTTTGTCATCCCGCATCCACGCCGCGCATCCCAAGCTCCGTTCTCCGACCGTTGGGCGGCATGGCCTCCGCAGATGGGACTTTCTCGAGCCGCCGCCCAGCGCACATTCAGAAATCGTATGGCTTAGCCAGGATCTCCCTGATTTTCAGCTGGAAGAAGCGGTTCGACGGTTGGGCCTGGATCACGACGACCGTGTCCGCCCCCCGGCCGGTGCCCGAAACAGCCACCACATCCTCCGGCGGGATCACCCCAGCGTCGCAGGCCATGCAGGCGATCTCCGCACAAACCTTGATCCCTTCGCAAAGAATCCGCAGAGTCGACGACACCACGTCGATCTCGCTGTACCCGTACCGGTCGCGAATTGCGCGATTGATGCCGCGCGTCGGCATGGTGGACGTCACGACCGCCACGCCTTCACGCTCCAGTCTCTCACGCAACTCGGCATCGAACTGCTGCTCCCCCGGCTTCTTGAAGCCCGTGTTGTGCGTCACCACGACCAACGACACACCCGCATCGCGCGCCAGCGCGGCGGCCTTGCGCGCCGTATCTCCGTAGGTAGAAGCCACCACCACGTGCTGGATGCCCCTTTCCCGAGCGACCTGGAAAGCGATCTCGAGAGCCCGATCCGTGTTCTCCGGTCCAGCCTTGGGAAACGCGATCATCGCAGACTCCTCCGATCGACAAGTCCCTCGAGCCTCTTCAGAACCTTCACGTAGCCCAGCAGAAAATCCTCGAACACGAGCTCGACCGTACGCAGGGCCTTCACCAGCCCGGCGCTCTGGCCCGCTTCGATCAGCCCCTCGCCCAGTTCACCGTCCACGATGGCCATTCGCGTGCGTCCTTCGCCAAGTATCTGCCGGAGCTGCGGCTCCTGCGCACCCCGCTGCTCGGCGCGCAAGAGCTCTTCGGCCAGAGCATTTCGAATGACCCGCGTTGGCAGTAGACTGCGCGTCACCACCACGGTTGCGGCATCTTCCGCGCGGACGATGGCGTTCTTGTAGTAGATGCTGCAGTTCGCCTCCACGGTGGCGGCGAAGCGCGTACCCACCTGCACACCCTCCGCCCCTAAAGCGAGGGCGGCCGCGAAACCACGTCCGTCGGCGATTCCACCCGCGGCGATCACCGGAATCGTGACCGCGTCCACCACCTGCGGCACCAAGGTGATCGTCCCAATCTCCTCCCGGCCAATGTGCCCGCCGGCTTCGAATCCCTCGGCCACCACGGCATCCACGCCGGCGCGTTCAGCCCGCACCGCCTGCCGGACATTGGACACCACGTGCACCACCGTCACGCCCTTCTCTTTGAGCTGGGGCGTGAAGACGGCTGGGTTCCCCGCGGACGTGAACACGATCTTCACGCCCAATTCCAGACAAACCCGGATGAGCTTGGGGGCGTCGTTGCGGGTGAGAGGAACGTTCACCGCGAATGGTCGGGAAGTCCCCGCCCGGACGGCCGCAATTTCGCCGTGGAGCTGCGACGGGCTCATGGAACCCGCACCCAGCACGCCCAGCCCGCCGGCCTCACACACGGGCACAACCAGGTGGTGGTCCGCCACCCAGGCCATTCCGCCCTGGACGATGGGGTAGTCGATCCCGAAGAGCTCCGTGACCCGTGTCTTGAACTTCGGTAGTCTTCCCGCCATTCTTTTCCCTCGACTCGAACGAGCTGCGTTTCCGGCGCTCGGCTGGTTCTCGTGTCCAAACTTCACACGGGGCCGTTCGCGATCCTCACGTCACCCAGCCGAATCAGACGCACTGTGCCCGGGCGACGCCGTTTCCAGCGCACCCTGACCCAATGTCGCTGCGGATCCACCTGGACCGTATGACCGATGCCCAGGCACCGACCGTACTCCGATTCCAGCGAGCACAGGTGCTCCTCCCACTGGCGGATCCAGTACGGAGGAACCTCTCCATTCCGGGTTTCGGCATCCTGCCCGAGAGCGCCCACCTGCCCCGCATCTTCCGCCCCTCGGGCACCTTCCCCCTCTTCGCGCGGTCGCACCAGACGTAGCCTGGAATTCTGCCGCACGAGCAGTACCGGATGGTGGAACACTTCTTGGGTCGAATCCGCCAAGTACGAAGCGAGCACTTCCATTCGATACCGACGCCTCTCCTCCGGCGAACGGGCCCGCACGGCAGATGGGACGCGGAGGCGGTGCGTCGTCCAGTCCCGCGAGCTTTCCACCACTTCCCACACCGTGGAGCCAGTCATTCCGTCGCAAAAGAGGACCACGTGGTTGGGCCGCAGGCAGTGGAGTTTGGCCAGTTTGAGTTGAAACCCCTCGCGCCCGCTCACCAGCCCGGTCGTATCCACCACCACCAACCTCGCCCCGGCCGAAAGCGCCGACATGACCATCCGGAACGTGCCGACGATGCACTCGGACAGGTGCCCGGAGGGGGAGAAGGAGCCCACAAACCACAGGTCCTCCTCCGCACCGATGCCCTGTGGGCCCGCCCAGGCCCAACCGATGCAGCCAGGTGGCCCCACGCGGGACTGGCCTACGTCTGCGTCCACCAGAGCCGTACGGATCCCCGTGTCGATCCCCTTCCCCGCCAGGTAGCTGCAAAAGGTGCTCTTGCCCGAGTCAGTGGCACCGAGCACGACCACCACTCCTGCATTGCTCAGGATCGCTTCGGCCGCCTCTCGCCAGTCGTCGGGGATCACCATGCTCGGCCT
>CAYXFI010000231.1:0-2878 GCA_964464205.1 uncultured Cytophagia bacterium | reverse complement strand
TCAGGATCGCTTCGGCCGCCTCTCGCCAGTCGTCGGGGATCACCATGCTCGGCCTCCGGACCTCACGACGTCAGAGCTCAGTCCCTCCCGCGCCCACCAGTAGGGCACATCGCGTTCAGCCCACCAGCAGATCTTCGATCTCCCTCCTCACACGCTCACGAAGACGGTGATCGTCCAGCGCAGCTACCTCTTCGGCCGGAATGGCCCTGCCGACCCGCAGATGCACCGTACCGGGGCAAATGCGGAGGCTACCTTTGCGATTGACCTCGTATGCGCCTGCCAGCGCCACCGGCACCACTGCCACCCCCACTTCTTTGGCGAACCGGAAGCGAGCCCGTGCAAACGGCAGCAACGAGCCGTCCCGGGTGCGGTGCCCCTCGGGGAGAATCACTATCGAGATGCCCTGCCGGAGCCTGTCCCGCGCCGCGTCGTAACTACCGCGCAAAGTCCTCCGAAATGACTGGGTGATGGGCACATTCCCGATCCGCCGAATGACCCAACCGTACACCGGCCAGCGGAAATGCGACTCCAGCTCCACGCCGCGCACTACGCCGGGCAAATAGCCCGCGTAGATCATTGGGTCGAAGATATTCACGTGGTTCCCCATGAAAACGCATGGCAGCACCCGGCGGGGAATCTCTCCCTCTACGCGTACGCGGATGAAACAAACTTGCAGTATGGCGCGGCAGGCCCATTTCAGGAATGGATCGTAGACCCTCACGGGTAAGACCAAGGCGGCCGCCAGCACCGCCAAAGCCAGAGCGACGAACGCCGCCAGTCCGACGCTCCAGCACCAAGCCGTGGTCAGGAAGTCTCTCAAGCGAAAATCTTCAGAAACCGGTGCAGGCATTGGAAGCGAATGGGGGTGGTCCCGAACACTTCTCCGTCCGGCGACAGTCCCCGGGGCGGCTCCATCGCCAGCTCCCCTTCGCGCCCGCGCAGCACTTCCACCTCCGGCAACCCCAGGTGAGCGCCTTTGAAGACCTTCGGGAAAACGCGGAGCAAACGGAGGCGTTTCATCGGCCTGCAGACCAGCACTTCCAGAAGCCCGTCGTCGAGAACCGCCGTGGGAGCCAGGAGCATGTTGCCGCCGGTGTAGCGCGAGTTGCAGATCTCCGCGAAGAGTGTGTCGAACTGGGCGCTGTGCCCGTCGAGAGTGAGGCGCGTCACCGCAGTGGCGGGGTGGGCCACTTCGAGCACCACGCTCATGGCGTAGGCGAGTTTGCCAAGGGACTTGTACCGGAACGACCGGGCGTTGATGTCGGTGACGAAGCCAATGCCCATCATGTTCGTGAAGTAATGAACCTCATCGCCGGCCTCGTAGCGGATGACGTCGATCTCGCGCAAGCGTCCAGCGACGATCGCCTCGAGCGCCGCAGCGGCTCCGTCGGGATGCAGGTCGCGCGAAAGAGAATTGCCGGTTCCCACCGGGATCTGTCCCAGTGGGAGGGGGAGATGGCCGTACCGGGTCATGAGGGCGTTCAGAATCTCGAAGAGCGTGCCGTCGCCCCCGACGGCCACGATACCGTCCAGACCGGCGAGGTCCTCTCGCTCGGCGATGAGCTCGTACACGTGCCCCGGGTATTGGGAGAGGGAGCTCGTCACCTGCACGCCGGATTCGCGGAGGAACTCCTCGTACTGGGCGGCTTTCTTCCCAGCTTTGCCGTGCCCCGCAGCCGGATTCACGATGAGCCAGAGCCTCACACGCCCTCCCTACGTTGTCGATTCGCATGGCTCACCTACGCGCCCGCAGGCGCGGCTTCTGCAAACGCCCGTACATGAAAGCCCCCTCTCGGGGGCTTCACAATGCCGTTCCGCAGCGCACGATCCGCGCTTCCGTCCTGGACACCTCCCCCACGCCGCCGCGCTCCATCACAGCGCCGCCCGCCGACCGCCGGGACGCACTTCCTCTCGCCACTCCCGGGATGAACCGAACCGCAAGACGACGTGCCGAAGATGCCCGCCTTCGCTCCGCTCAGTTCTTCAGTGCTCCCCGGCCACTTCTCTAGCACACACGCTCGGTGAAGCGCAGGGCGACAGCGAACCTGACAAATTCCGTCCGACGATCGACTGCTGCGCCTCTAAGAAATACCTGGCGCGGGGGAACTCGCCCACCCTCGCAATCAGACCACCACGCTCGGAGTCGCAGTCGCCTCCCCCAGTTCCGCGGGATTCCCGGACGCGCTCCCCATTCACCTGCTCGTTCCCTCCGCTCCCCGCGGTTCAGGAAGCCGGCAGGCCACAGCCCTCCGGGCGTCCCGCGTCTTCGACCGTCACGAGCTCAACTGATCGCGCAGGTCGGTGAGTTCGGTCAGGTGATCTTCCTCCTCACGCACGGTCGCGTCGACAAAAGCGAGGTCCTTCTCGGGGACGTGCTTGCGCAGCTCTTGCAACAGGAGGAGCGTGTTCTTCTCCATCTGGAGGGCAATCTCGACGGCTCTCAAGTCCGTCTCCGCCTCCTGGGCCATCTTGCGCGCGGCTTCGTCATCCGGAAACGTCTTGTTGCGCAGCAGGGCTTTCACGTAGGCATCGTACTCGCCGGGGTAGCTCTCGGCCGGCTCGTGGGGCTCCAGCTCATCCAGCCATTTCCGGAAGCGCTCCTCATGCCGTTTCTCTTGCTGGGCGATCCGGGCAGCTGTTTCCCGCAGCTTCTGACTCTTGGCGCTCTTGGACAGGGCTGTGTAGAATTCGTAGCCGTTCTTCTCCTCGGTCACATTCATCGCCACGATTTCGCTGGCCAAGAAGAGATTTGCCATCGCGCTCCTCCCCAGCTTTGCGTTCCTGCGCCGGCCGACCCGCAGTGTTTGCAGCGGCGTGAAAGTCGTGAATTCGCAGCGAATTTAGAGGAAGAGCCAGTGAATGTCAAGCGGAAAGGGGG
>CAYXFI010000230.1:0-6500 GCA_964464205.1 uncultured Cytophagia bacterium | reverse complement strand
GTCCTCAACTCACCCAGAAACTGACGTAGCAAAACTAGTCTTCACCGGGAGAAGCGATGAAACAATCCCTACCGGGCCCAATGGACGCGCTGCCTACCGCCAGCTATGAAGAAGGAACTCAGCACACTCGTCGGGCCCGGCACACCACTCGAAAGACCGAAAAGCACCGGACGCAGCAAGCTTGGAACGCGAACCCCCCACGATTCCGAAAACAGCACTCGCTAGTGGAACCGCGAATCGGACTGCCACATGTCCGGGTTCGGCCCGAGGATCTCTTTCAGTCGATCGGTGGCGGAGGTGAGTTCGTCCAGCAGTTCCGGTTCCAAGTGTAGCTCAGCCGATCTCGCGTTGGCGGCCACCTGGGCGGGCCTTCGGGCTCCGACGATCGCCGCCGCAACCCCCGCCTGCGCGATCACCCAGGCGATCGCAACCTGAGCCATATCCAGTCCCCGACGCTCGCAGATTTCCCGGATACGCGAGATCGCGGCAAAAGTCTCCTGTTCACATCCGGGTTCTCCATGCCGAACCAACGGCCGCTCGGCGGAGAAATGCCGTGTGCGAGCACGACCGGGAGGAACGTCCTCCGGTCTCCGGAACTTGCCCGTGAGCAGGCCGTGCAGCAGAGGGCTGTACGCGAGCACGACCACGCCTCGCCTTCGACACTCCGGCAGGATTTCGTATTCAACTGCGCGCCACAGGAGACTGTAGGGTAGCTGATTGGAAACCACCGGTACAAGCCTGCTGAGCTCCGCAAGGTGCCTCCTGCCGAAATTGCAAACGCCCACGGCTCCGATTTTGCCCGCTTCGTGCAAGCGAATCAGGGCTTCAGCCGTCGATTCGAAGGGCACTTCGGGGTTGGCCCAATGGATCTGGTACAGATCGATGTGGTCCGTCCGCAAGCGACGGAGACTCGCCTCGCAGGATGCGATGAGATCTTGCCGTTCGAGGTGCGACGGGCTCACTTTCGTTGCGATGACCACACCCTCGCGGTGACCTTCGAGGGCCCTTCCGAGTATCTCCTCGGAGCGACCATCGCCGTAGGCTTCAGCGGTGTCGAAGAAATTGATTCCCACATCCAAAGCGGCCCGGACCGTGGCCATGGACTCCCGCCCGTCCTGGGGACCCCACGTCACATCCCCCGCCAACGCCCAACAGCCGAGACAGATCACCGAGACCCGCAGCTCCGTACCGGCGATGGTCGTGTACCTCATCTCACCGAACCCCACGTTCGTCGAGCAGAAGTTGCAGGACCCCTTTCCAGTCCGAAAAGTCCGGCACGACCGCCGTGGCCCCCGCCTTGCGCAGTGTGTCCGGGTCGTACTCGCTCGCCGCCACGGCGAGCACCCTGGCTCCGTGGACCAGGCCGCACTGTACATCGCGCGGGGTATCGCCGATCACCCAGGCATCCTGAGGTCTCAGCTCCACCCCCGCTCTTCGCCGGGCCCGCCGGAGAGCGATGGGCAGGAGCTCATCCCGGTCCTCGGAGTCGTCCGCGAATGCCCCGAAAGGGAAGTAGCGGTCGATGCCGAAGTGCTCCAGCTTGATGTACGCGCTCACCCTCCAGTTGCCCGTCAGTAGGCCCAGAAGCACTCTCTGCTCGTCCGCCAATGAAGCGAGCAGCTCGCGGACGCCGCTCACCAATCGCTTGCCAGGCAGTTCGGAGCGAATTTCCTCCCTGAGGTAATCGAAATACCTCCGCCGAAAAGCCTCCATCGAGTCGGCTGTTTGCTCGATTCGATTCAGTCGGAGCGCCTCGCGGAGGATTTGTCCGTCCGTCTTCCCGGACATGGAGACGCCCGAGAACCCGTCCTCCACGCCGTAGACGTCTCTGAACGCGCGCGACATCGCCCGTTTTCCCGCACCGCCGGAGAACAGCAACGTACCGTCGATGTCGAACAGCAGAACTTTCAAGGTGAGACCTCGATCAAATCAGTTCGCACGGGTCCAATTGCGCAACGTTGCAGCCCATGAAGCCGCTCCCGCGGAAAGTAGTTCGATTTGTTCACGACCACCCAGAGGCCGTCGCCGGATCGGACCAACCGTCCGTGGATCAGATTACACCTCCGACGCCGCGTCCTTTTCACCCATTCTCACCGCACAACCTGGCGATTTGCAGGGCGTAGAACCGAACGGCCGCCTGCTGTTTCTCGCTGAGCGCCTGTTCTTCGATTCTGACAATTCGCTCGACGTCCCGCAGGGCCCGGACCACTTCGATCGGCACACCCTCCAGCCCCTTGGGCAATTCGGTGAGGTACTGAACCGCGGCGATCAGGAACTGGCGCATCGTGTCGTCGGCAGTGCCACGCAGCAGGCTGGCGATTTGTGCCCCGAGTTTCAGCACTTCCGTCGGGCTGGCCGAGTAGGGCGCTTCCGGAGACACACCGCCGGCGGCGAGCCGGTGTACTGCCTGCGCGAGCTCCACGAAGCTCTCCACCTGCGAACGTACGGGCTCCTCAATGATCTCCCAGATTTTCGCCCGCCATTCGCGCACTCGAACCGGGATAGCCAGCAGCCGCTCCCACTCTCGCTCCCACTCCGGATTCACCACGCCTCGGAACTTCTGCAACAACGGCTCCGGGTCGGTGTTGAACAGGTTCGGCTGGAGCAGTACGGCCAGATCCGGCCTCAGCAGAGGCAATAGGTCTTCCTTCACCCGTCCGTTGGCGAAGAAACCTTCGGTCTCGAGGCCGCACCGCCTCGCGAGTTCCCTCTGCAGGACCGGCACGAAATCGAAGATGGCGTCGTTGTCCTCCCGAAGAGCCAGAAAGGCGGAATTGCCCGGAGGGAAAGCGTTCTCCAGGGACCGCACGTAGGTCAGGTTGGGATCGTGGTACAGCCTGAGGGTGTGAAGAACGTCGTACACCAGCAGGTGCGGGACGATGCTATCCTCCACAACGCGCCACCCCTCCGACGGATTGTCGAAGCTCTCGACGAAGGCGCGAAGGGCGCGGAACAACCCCGTGGTGAGCTGGTTCACGCCTAAGACCATCGTCTGGGCGCGATTGTGCCCGATGGCCCGCAACAAACTCCCGTGTCTGGCCAGTGGCAGCGTTTGAACGATTCGCCCCACGATTTCTCGCTCGCGACCAGCACGCGCCTCGCGGCTGGGCCTCACCACCGGTCGGTCACGCAGTGGAGGCAGCGTCCGCGACACGAAGTAGGAAATCACGTGCAGGCCGACCACATCCTCCTCCCGCCCGTACAGGATCTGACGGAAATGGCCCGGAAGCTCCTTGAGGAAACGTTCGAAATGCTCGTCCCGCCGACCAAGAACCAGCATTTCCAGTTCCTGGATTCCGCGTTCCCGGTGTCGGAAACGGGTCTCCAGAAGCGAGGATGTGGCGCGGCGAATCTCCGCCTCGTGCTGTACCTGGCTCTCCCGAACGTGGAACAGCAGTTCCGCCCGCTCCTCCGCGGAAATCATTCGGAGACGTTCGAACAGATTGCTCTGGAACGTGCGGAACTCTCCCCACGCCAGTACGCCGCGCAGCGGGGCCCGAGCCCTCTGCAGCATTGACCGCTCCACCTCGTTGAACGTCCTTTCCGCCTGCCGTAGCGTCTCCTTCCGTTCCACGACAATCGGGCCCCCCGCGGCCGGATCGTAGTACCCGCCCTGCCTTTGCGCGGGTTCGCCACTGCCCAGCTTGATGCGCACTTTGCCCACGAGCCCTTTCTCCGTGAGCCACCGCAGGATTCGATACTTGGCTTCCCGGTACAGGGCAAGTCCGGCGGGTTCACTGAGCTGCTGGCTGAGGTCCGAGCCAGCGACGAACAACTCGCAGGTGAGTTCGGCGAAGCGCTCCGCCGCGGTCTGACCCATCCGTCGGCTTTGGACCGCATGTTCCCACAGCCGATCCAGAAAGTGCTCCACCCGTTCCAGCGTGTCCACGTCCTCGAACAGCGGAATGAGCCACACCTGCGGCAGCGGCACGTCTCCCCGGGCGCGGCTCATCGCCTCGCTCTTGGCCCGCAGCTTTCTGTCCAGCGAGATGATCGCCTCCGGATCTGTGGACATGCTGACCTGAAGCGCCAACACCGGCCCTGGGAATCCGCCTCGGCCCGCCAGATAGTTGATTTCCACCATGTTGTGGACGGTCGTGTCCACCGCGAATTGGTCCTGCGCCAGCACCATTTTCTGATGGATCCTCGGGGTCAGGAAGAAACGTCGTAGCAGCCCTCGGTACAATCCAAGCTCGAGGGCAAGATCCCCGCCGGGAAGAGCGCTCTCCAGTACGCTGAGATTCTCTTGCAAAGTCTTGTGCAATTCGTAGTTCAGCTGGAAGTAGTGCTCGAGGTTCTCGCGCCGCCGGGCGCGGAGCTTCAGCATCTTCCGTTCGAGCCGATCGTTGTGCATCCACAGGGCCGTAACTGGATCGTGAGCGAGCCCCAGCTTCATTCCGAGGCGTCGAAGCCCACTTGCCGGCCGGTCAATGGGTAGCACACTCCGGAAGCGGCGCTCCAACTGAGACGTGAGCTGGGTGATTTCGTCCAGAAGCTTCCAGAACTCACGTTTTCTTCGGCGAAAGTCTTCGAGCTCCGCCCGTAGCTCCTGTGGGATCCGCAGGTCGATCCCGGCACGATCGAGCCGGCGCACGAGGTCGGACAGTCGGGTCAGGTTTTCCAGTAATGCGCTCGCCACCATCCGGTGCCCCTGCCCGGACGGTCGCGTGCTCCCATCCCAATCGCCCCAGAAAGAAAGCATCAGCGGTAGCTGCAGACCGTGCCAGAAGCGGGACACATCTTCGGCTTCGCAAAGGGCGTCCAGATCGACCACCAGCTCCCACGCTTCTTCCCGGGAGCGGATAGCCACGTTGGATCCCACGTACTCGCGGGCCAACTCGCGACCCAGCGACTCCCAGACGGCCTGCGGCACGCTCCGCCCCTCCTGGAGCACCTTCATCACGCGATTTGCGGCGCGTTCGACCGGCAGTCCGTACATCTGCGTGGGATGGACGGTGCGATCGAACAACCGACGTCGGAATTGCTCCTGCCGCTCTCCGAGCGACGGGAACGCGATCTCCGAGGCGAAAATCTCCAGCAGTTCTCGTGCGTCCGACCGTGCGAGGCTTTGCAGCTCCTCCAACAGACTCGCGCGCTCTACAAGTCGCCCTTCCACCCAGTCCAGCCGTTCGGGAAGGTAACGCCCGAGAAAATCCCGTTCGAGGTCCGCGGGCGAAACGGACGCCAACGAGCGCGCCTCCCGTCGCAATTCTCGCAGAGCCGAGCCCAAGATGGCCGAGCGACCAGCACGAAACGCATCGCGCCAGCGGGCGGCGGTTGTCCCCCGAGCTCTCCGACCCGCCGCGGGCAGTCTGTGACGGTGGAATGCCTCGGCCTCGTGGGCGATGATCCGGTTGAGATCGATCACCACGCGCCGGATCTTGCGCGCGAGGGCATTCCCCGAATCCTCCCCACCCAGCGTGAGCCGGAAAGATCTCCGAGCCAGTTCGAATCCCGCGGCCGTGCGCGCGAAAGTGGAAAACGGCACCAGTCCAATGCCGCGACCGGCCAGGCCGGTGGCGATGCGCCGCAACGAAACACCGTCGGGAAGGTCGCGGATCTCCAACCTGGGGTACATCGCGCCCTGCGGAGCTACCACCCGTACGCCAAAGGGATTCCGCTCGGCGGGCACTTCCTCGCACCCTCGCAGCAGTCCCTGCAGGCGCTCGTGCAGCACGCGGTTTCGGCTCCGCCAGAAATCTCGGACTCGGTCGCCGTTCCGATAGAACAGGTAGGCAAGAGCAATCGATACGATGTTCGGTGCGATGCGATCCGTCACGGTCAGGAACCGGTGACGCAGCTCTGGATCCGGAATCTCCGCCACCGCCAAACGCGCCCCGGCGAAGCAATCCGTCTTCGAAAGCGCATGAACCGTAATGAGCCGACGCAGATCGCGCGTTCGGAGCTGTCCCTTCCGCACCATCTCCGTGGCGAGCCGACGCAGGGATCCGGTGTGGGTTTCACGGTGGCTGGGTGCGAGGTCCTGGTAGGAAAGATCGTCGATCACCCAGACCCGGCGAGGTAGAAGTTCGCGCAGTAGTTCTTCGAGATCCTCTCTGCGAAATACGCTTCCCGAAGCGTTGTGGGGCGAATTGATCACCACCGCGGTCGTCTCGCCCCGGCCGGGCCCGGACGCGAGCTTCCGCTCCACCGCCTCCAGCATCCCCCGCAGGTCGAGCTGGTAGTCCTCGGTGAGGGACACCGCTTCAACCTGCGGGAAACAGTGCTCGTAGGTCCAGCTCAGGTCCGGCACAATGGCCTCTTCGATCCCGCAGTGGTGCCCCAAAATGCCCAGGGCCGTCCGGGCCGAGCCGCTCACAACCACGCAGGCATCCGGATCGTACTCAGGATGGACTTCGAGAAAAGCTGACAGAAAAGCTTCCACGAGCTGCCCACACCACCCTTCATCCTGCTTGCGTTCGAAAAGCTCTTCCACCACCTCGGCGGCCGTACGGCCGAGGAAGGGATCAGAAAGCCCGCCCAGGACCGCAGTGCGGACT
>CAYXFI010000229.1:4377-6506 GCA_964464205.1 uncultured Cytophagia bacterium | reverse complement strand
CCCAGCGGATAGATTCGGTCGCGCGTCGCCTTCGTGTACTGGGTGTAGCCCCCGGTCACGTGGTATCCCATGTTCCGCATATTGGGGCAGAGGTTCGGCCTACCACTCTGACAAAACTCGCAGCGGCCACAGGGGATCACTGGATCGACCGCCACTCTCTGGCCTTCCTGCAGGTCGTCCACGCCCTCACCAACTTCCACAACTTCGGCGTAGATCTCGTGGCCCAGGACCACGGGAGGTTTGGCCAGCGGAATCTCGCCGTGGAAGAGATGGAGATCCGTGCCGCACACGCCACAACCCAGCACCTTGAGCGCTACTTCGTCGGGCAACAGAGAATCGATCGCCTCTTCACGAAACTCCAACACATCCTTCTCGACGTACACCGCCGCTCGGCCAGTCCACGCCATGACCGCCTCCTTTCGCCCTTCCGAGGGCTTCCTTCTCACTCACAGCCTTCGCCTCAGATGGTCATCGCCGTGAAACCGCCGTCCACGCGCACGATGTGTCCCGTGACGAAGCTGGAAGCCTTCTCCGACGCCAGCCAGAGCATCGCGCCAATCAGCTCCTCGGGCTCGCCAAAGCGCTTCATCGGGGTGTGACGCATGATGTCAGCGACGCGTTCCTCCGTCAGGATGCGACGATTCTGCTCGGCCGGGAAGAACCCCGGGGCGATGGCGTTCACTCGAATCCGATAGGGGGCCCACTCGCGCGCCAGCCACTGAGTGAGGTTGTTCACACCGGCTTTCGAGATCGAGTACGTGAACACTTTGGAAAGCGGGGGACCGCTGGACGCCGAGGAGAAATTGATGATGCTGCCCCCCTCACCCTGATCGATCATCCGTTTGCCAAAGATCTGGCAGGCGAGGAACATGCTCTTCAGGTTCACGTCCAGGATCTTGTGCCACTCTTCTTCCGTGATCTCGAAGAAGGGTGTCGCCGAATTGATGCCGGGGGCGTTCACGAGGATGTCCACCCTTCCCCACGTTTCGGCGATCCGACGATCGGCTTCCTCGAGATCCTTCCGCGACGTGGCGTCCACTGCCACCGCAAGCGCCGTCCCTCCCTCGTCCTCAATTTCCTTGACGCGCGCCTCGGCGTATTCCGCCTTCAGGTCGAGGATCGCCACCTTGGCCCCGGCCTTGCTGTATGCTTTCGCGACCGCACCGGCGAGCACGCCACCGCCGCCAATCACCACGGCGACCTTGCCCTCAAGATTGAAGAGATCGTAGAGATAGTCCGCGACCGCCGACATTTGCTCCTCCCTCAAAGCCCATCGTCAATTCCTGACAACTCACCATGCGTGCGACACAACCCGCACAGGAATCGGTCCGGCATCTGCCGGCAACCTCGACGCCCTCTCCCAGCCGAACCGGCAGAAGAGCAAAAGCCTCAGTCAGTTCGGGGTTTGTTCCCGGTATCAAAAGAAATGAAACTCCGACTTGAAAACAAAGCGAAAAAGCGCGCGACAAGAGGATCGCGAAGAAGCAGGATTAGCATCGCGGCCGGGAAAGTCTCCCTGCCTTGGTTCACGGGACGTGGAGTGGCCGGTCTCCCGGGGGGCTGCTTGAACCCAGGTATTCCAAACGGGACAGGCAACCGAGTGGTGAAGAAATCGCTTGCTCATTTGACTTCTCTTTCGTATCATTCTGCTCGATTGAGACGGATCGCTCAAGAAACGCAAACCCAGGGAGTTGAGCTAAGATGGGCAAGACCTGTGCGATCTGCGGTAAGCGTCCTGGCCGCGGACACAAGATTAGTCATTCCCACCGGGTCACAAAGCGGAAGTGGAACCCCAATCTGCATCGCGTGCGCGCCATTGTGGACGGCACGCCGCGTCATATCCGCGTGTGCACCCGTTGTCTGAGGAGCGGCAAGGTTCTGAAAGCAGCGTAGCCGCCCCCATTTGGGTACACCAAGTCGGCAGAGCACCTTTTCCTGTCCGGAAGGTGCTTTTTTTATCCCTGTGCGTCCAAATGCCGGACGATTGGGCACACAGATCACGGCCCTGCGGAAGATCCCTTTTCTTCCGTCCCACCTAGCGGAGGAGAGAATCCCTCGGACACGCTGCAGAAGGCCCGCAAGCTGCGACGAGCCTGCGGGCCCCGCTTCCGCGCGAAACGAGAAGTCAC
>CAYXFI010000229.1:0-4277 GCA_964464205.1 uncultured Cytophagia bacterium | reverse complement strand
GTCGCCCCCCACTGGCTGTGCCCCAACTCCACCCACCAGGATCACCGCGGACGCGAGGACGTCTTCACAGCGGCCCCAGCCGGGGGCCCTTCGCCGGGCAAAGCTCTACGGTGTGTTCGCGAGGGCCCTTGCCAGCGGCCTTCGTTCCCCGCGCAGAATCACTGCGCCTCAGCCCATGCCTTCACCCCGCTACCGCCAGGATCCCTCGCGGTCCCGAATACTCTCCGCACCCATCGTGTCCAAGTTGTTGCACGTGACCCTGTACGGGAAGTTCACGCAAGTCTGACGAAGACGGGCAGGTTGGAAGCCATGCCGAATCGTCGCGAATTCCTGAAAGCGACTCCGACAGCGGCCGGGGTCCTGTTGCTGGGAGGAGCCCTATCGAATGAAGCGGCTGCGGCGGACATCTTCCGACTGCCGCGCGACTCCAAGGGTCAGTTCACCCTTCCGCCCTTGCCCCACGCCTACGATGCCCTCGAGCCGCACATCGACGAGCAAACAATGCGGCTGCACCACGATGTCCACCACGCCGGATACGTGAAGGGACTCAACGCTGCCCTGCGCACCCTCCGAGCCGCACGGGAGTCGGGAGACCGCGCGACGGTAGCGGAGGCCACACGCAAACTAGCCTTTCACGGGTCAGACCACGCGCTCCATTCGATTTTCTGGCAGAACATGTGCCCGAAAGGCGGGGGAGAACCGCGGGGAGAACTGGCGCAGCGTATCCGGAAAGACTTCGGTACTTTCCGCGCCTTCAAGGCTCAGTTCATCCAGGCCGCGGCCACTGTAGAAGGCAGCGGGTGGGGAATTCTGGGCTACCATCCTGGTCTCCGGCAGCTCGTCGTTTTGCAAGTGGAGAAGCAGCAGAACCTGGCCGTCTGGAGTGTGATACCCCTGCTCGTCGTAGACGTGTAGGAGCACGCCTACTGTCTCCGCTACCAGAACCGCCGTCGCGACTACCTGAAGGCTTTTTTGAGGACATCAACTGGGAGGACGTGGCCCAACGCCTCAGCGCAGCACTAGCTTTGGACAGGTAGCTTTCCCCCTCTGACCCGGGATCTCGCTCTCCGGTCAAGGTACCCCCAGCGGCCGGGTCAGGCTCGCCGGAGTCTATTTCCAAACGAAGTCCACGGGCACCCTGTCCCGCCGGACTTCTTCGCCGGAGGCGATGTGCACGTCCGGCCAGAGTTTCACACCCGGCCACAGGCGTGCTCCAGCGCCGACGTAGCTGCCGTCGGCGATTACTGCCCCGAGGCGATGCAGACCCGTGCCGACTTCTTTCCCCTTCACAACGGTCTTGACCTCGCCCGCGGGGGCTACTTCGTCCAGCGTCTGCGCGCAGGCCGCCACCCGCGCGTCTCCTCCCAAGACGCTGTGAAGCACCACCGCACCCGCACCCACGGATGCCCCGCTCATCACCACGGAACCCAGAACCCTTGCCCCCGCTTCTACTTTGCATTGCCCCACGAGCACCGAGTACGCCCCGACGATGGCGCCGGGCCCCAGCTCGCATCCGGGCCCCACGTACACCGGCTCCACAAGTCGCGCAGCCGGATCGATCCGGGCCGAAGGGTCCACATGAAAACGGGGAAAGGCTCCTTCGTCCCACAAAGACCGGGTGTTTTTCAGCAGGTCGCAGGCGTAGCCCGTGGGTAGCCATCGCCCCTTCAGGGGCACCGTGTAAACCGGCCTGCGCTGGGCCATGTCCCGAATTGCGCTCGTGATCTCGATCTCCCCCCTTTCGCTGAGCTCCGTACGTTCCAGATACTCGAAAATCTCCACCGGGAGCTTGTAGCAACCCACGTTCGCCAGGTTGCCCTTCGGACGTTCTGGCTTCTCCTCCAGGTCGATCACACGCCCATCCCGATCAACCTGGTACACGCCGTAGAGCCGTGGATCTCCCACCTCTCGCACGAGGGCTGCTGCCTCATGCGCCGCGAGCGCCTCGAGATCCTCTCGGGAATACAGATCGTCCCCGTTCAGCGCGAGGAAGCTGCCTTTGATCAGCGAGCGAGTCTGCAGGACAGCGTGCCCCGTGCCGAGCTGTTCGCGCTGCTCGCAGTACAACACCCGGACGTCGCCGTACCGGTCCCCGATCTTCTCCCGAATCATTTCCGCCCGGTAGCCGACAACGAGCACCACCTCGTCCACGATTCCGCTCATCTCCGACAAGTTCCACTCCAGGATGGTGCGATCGATGAGCGGCAGCAGTGGCTTCGGTCGCGTCAGGGTGAGGGGGTACGTCCGTGTACTTTTCCCCGCACACAGAATGACAGCCTGCATTCTGCCTCCTTCTGCCTGGTGTCACTGTCCGTCGGCCGCATTCGGGTGCTGCTCGACTGAGGATGTGTCCTGGAACCGGCCGGATGCACGGCGGCGATTCTCTGAAACGGTGGGAAGCGATCATGTACTGAAGTACGTAGCCAGTGAGCCGGGGGTCCTAAACGGCGAACATCTCCGAGCGAACCCGGCGGCAGGCCACAGCGCGGCGAGCCGGTTTCGTGTCTCGCAAACGCGCCCGCCGCAACACCGGGCCCCCGACCCTGAGCCTGGAATCCCGACGATCCAAGGGTTCCCCGCAGCCCCCAGCGGCCTCCGTTGCAACTCTAAGGCGTACTCCCCGCCTTTTCCAGCTCGTCCATCAACCGCTCGGCTTCCATTCGCAAAGGCGAATCTACGGGGAGAAGCAACAACTCGTCCAGATGGCGGCGGGCAGAAGCCCTGTCCCCCCGCTCCATCGCAAGACGGGCCAGGGAATACAGAGCCCGCAAGTTGTTCCGATTCTCGCGCACGGCCTCTTCGAGCAGCCGTAGTGCCTCGTCCCCTTCGCCGGTGCGCGCCAGGCACTCGCCGAGCAACGTCAGCAGCAAGGAATCCTTCTTGCCCAACTCCCGGGCGCGCTCGAAGGAAGACCGGGCATCCTCGAATTCCGATAGCAGCATGTGCGCGAGCCCCAGTTGCTTGTAGTGGCTCGGTTTGCGGCTGATTTCCACTGCTTTCCGAAAAGCCTGAACCGCTAGCCGCAGCTTTCCCATCCGAAGGGCGGACTCTCCAAGGGAATACCAGCCACCCGCGTCCGAACCGCGCATCCCACAGTAGGCCCCGTAGTACTCCAACGCCAGTGGGTAGTTCAGACGGAGGTAGCTGTGGTAGGCTGCTGCGTACAGCGAGTCGGGGTCGCGATCGCCGTACTTGCGCGCGAATTGCTGGACTTCTTCAATTCCGACATCCTCCGCGACCGCGGGCGCCGCTTCAGTAGCGGCCGCACGGGCGTCCTGCGACGTCGGTTTCCTCGCGGGTTCCAGTCTCTCCGGCGCCTCAAGGGTCATCCCCATCGTCAGGTTCTGCTGAGCCTGCTTCCGCAGGCTGCCGGTCTTGTCGAGCCTGATAACCTGTCGATAGTAGTACTCGGCACGCTCAGACTTCCCCAGCAAACTGTACACCTTCGCGAGTCCCAAGTGGGGCCTTGGGTCCTTCGGCGAAAGGCGAATAGCCTCTTCGAACTCCCGTACCCCCTTGTCGTACTTGCGCAGGACGGAGTACACGGCGCCCAGATTGAGCCTGGCCAGGGCGTCCGTCGGGGCCAACCGGACGGCCATCTCCAGATGTTTCTCAGCCAGATCCAGCTTCCGCAGCTTCAGGTACAGGGTGCCCAACACGAGGTGAGCCCTGTGATGGAAGGGACACAAGCGCACCGCATGCTCGAGCAGCTCCCGCGCCCGATCCAGGCGCCTGAGCTCGAAATTGGCCACGCCCGCGTGGAACGAGTACTTCGGGTCCTCGCGGTTGAGTTCGTGGGCTCTCTCCCATTTGGCGCACGCTCCCGCCAGGTCTTTCCGGCGGGCAGCCGCCACGGCTTCACGGTGCAGCTTCTCGGCGCGGTCGTCCACCCTTCGGGGCACGAAATCCACGCGGATCGCCCCCGTGTCCGACACCGAGACCGCAAGCTCCCCGCGGACAGCCCCGAAAGAGGACTCCAGCGTGGAACGGACGAGCTTCGCCACCCCCTCGGCCCCTTGGATCCGTACGGCCTCCGGCTGCAGACCCAGCAAAGTGCGGACATCGGTATCCAACCGATAGCTGGATCTCGCCTGTGTCGCGCCGCTGCTCATCGCCTATCCCATGCCCTTCTCAAAGGAACCGTCCCACCGCCCCGACGTTGAAACCTTGCTGGATCGGCTGGAGGAGATGTCGCACGTGAGAGGTTCCAACGCCCACCGTCGTCTCAAACTCCCGTGGCTAATCGCTCTGGTCCTAGCCATCGGCGCCGGATGCTC
>CAYXFI010000228.1:0-6568 GCA_964464205.1 uncultured Cytophagia bacterium | reverse complement strand
TCGAGGAGGAGAATGTGGCGTGGCGCGTCACTGAAAGTCGTCTGGACTATTGCAAGTAGAGCCGGAAACCCGAACTCTGATTCCGGCAGGACGCGTGTGGCGGGGCCGAATCCGACTCTTCCCCCGCTGTCTCCGAGCACAGAGTCCCGCGTAGCCACAAGCCAGGCCCACGTTGTGTCCCCGACGGCCCACGAACGCAGGACGAAAACCATGTGTCCGTCATGTTGATTGAGCGTGATGCCCGTTTCGAAACGTCCGTTTCCGTCCAAATCCAGTCTGCCCGCATAGCCCAGGATCCCGAGCGCGTTGAATCCACCCCAGAGGTCGGCCACCGGCCCCAGACTGCGGATCATGAACATGGAAACGTTCGAACTATCGCTGGAGTTGTGAGTCGTAATCAGCTCGTCGCGCCCGTCACAGTCCAGGTCGTCAAAAGACGCACTGAATCCATCGTACTTGCCCTTTGCTGCGTCCCGGAAATAGGAGCGGCCGAGCCATTCGTTCAGAGGAATGCCATCCACCTGAATCTTGGAACAACCAAAGCCCCCCAGGATAGCAGAAATCCCGATCAGGGTCCAGACTACCGAGCGGAGTCTCCGCCAGAGTAGGCGCACTCCACGCTTCGGTGAATGTGAGGGAGATACCCCGAGGGGCGAAACCTTTGCGACAGATCGCGACCGCCTTTCGAGTGTCACCTTCAGCCTGCCTCCCGTTCGTTCGCCCTCGATTCGCCGCCAGATTGCACTGAACTGTCGACGACCGGATACGCGCCAGCGCGCGGAGCGAACCGAACCCCCGGCAGCCTCCTCGGCATCGGGTTCGCCGGTTTCCCTCCGCGGGTATGGATTGGATTCCGTCGCAAGATCTCGATCGGTGGGCCCTTATTCAGAAACCTCGAGCGCTCTCAACTCATCCTCGAGGGTGCGCTGTTCGGCCACGGCCAGGTCGAGCTGGTACTGGAGGTCCGAACACTGCTGCCACTTCGCCCGGTATTCGGGGTCGGCGTCCAGAGCAAGCGTGAAGATCCGCTGACGATCCTCAGCGGTGGGTGCCAGGTTACGCTCGCCCCCGACTTTCTTGATCAGCGCGCGCTCCACTCTGGCTTTGGCAACAGCTAGCTCGTATTTTGCCACGCGAAGCTCGCTTGAGAGGCGCGCCACCTCGCGCCTCTTCTCCCCCAGTTTCTCCACAATCTGCATGGCTCCTCCCCTCGGTTCTCCCATGGCACCTCCAAAATGTCTGAAACCAATCGACCCGCTACGTTCGACAGCAAGAAGAACTGTCCCGGTCAAACCTGTGCTGCCGGTCTACCTCCGCTCACACGAGAACGGCCAGGCACGATCGGGGACCCCGTGTAGACCGCCTCCCGCCCCACGCCGCTCCAAAGACACCTCACCGAGAGTTTTCTCTACGTCTATTCCGCTCCGCCGGGCCACTCCCCACCTGGTCGCCGGGTCGGCAAGCCCGAAGACCCTGAGACCTGCTTCCCAGGAGGTTTCTGACCAAAGTAACTTGTCACCACCGTGGCACAGAGGGCAGCGAGGATTCCGCAGAGACACGTGTGAAGCCAGGTGCCTACGGCGGTATGTTGCTCACGCAGAGCGCGATCCAGCACATTGGCCCGCACTAACTTGAAAGAAAACAAGAACGCGATCACAGCCTACGGCCGGGGCGTGCCAGCAGGGCGCGTGCGTTCTCGGAGCGTTGCCAGTACTGTCGCCCGTTCAATTCACTTTGTGATGTCTCCGTGCGCTCTGCGCCTCCGTGGTTCCCCGACATGTTTTTTTTCACATGCTTCCAGGACGTCCCTTTCGCACCAGAGAACTGGTGAGAAACCTTGACAAATCGCGCGGACGTGGCCAACGCAGAAGACCCCGCGGAGCGACGATCAAGTCTGCTTTCTCGAGTGAAGAAGCACGCCGATGCGGAATCTGATTCCGTTCCCCCGGCTGGGATAAGTAGAAAAGTTCCGTGCCGTCACAGCCCCCTTTGTCGCCCGAACTGGATTGAGCTAATTCGGACTTTCACGTGTATCGTGGTGGAAAAGTCATTCCCAACTTCCCTTCCCCAAACCCCGCGTTCCCTGCGTCACTGCGCCTACGATGCACCCTCTTCACAGGGCTCCCGAGCGCGCGCTAGTCTACCTCTCTCTACTCGTTGCAATCCGCCCCAGTTTCGAAAGGCAGATTAACCTACAGCCGAATCTCCGTAGCTCTGCCAAGCAGGATGGAGTTGAAGAACACCTTGAACGTCACGTGAGCCTGCGCCCGATTGATCGCATCAAACCCGATGAGGATCACCTTGCCCTTGCCCACCGGTACGAGGACCGTACCGACCCGTTCGGCCAGATGCTTTTCCCCGAGCAGCCAGCCGCTCATCAGCAGATTCTTCTTGGGATACCGGCTGACCACTTCCGCCTTTACCTTGAAAGACGGGATCAGTTTCAGCCCCCGGCTGCGAGCAAAATAGGCCACGCTCACGGAGTCCATCCCAAACGCCAGCGGGTGCTCTACGTCGTACTCCATTCGCAGAATCGAGCCGGGGCAGAAGAACTCGTCGCGCTTCTTTTTCTTCAGGGCGTCGACCACCGGCAGACCAAAATCGCCCAAGAACAGCTCGCAGGAGGCATCCATCGCCACGATTGTGCCGCCCTGCTGCACGAACTCGCGCAGGTTCATCAACCCCTGTGGACCAATCCCCTTCGCGTACTCGGGCGGCACCGTTCCTTCCTCGCGCCCTTTCAGAATGCCCTCTGCCCAAATGTCCGGGAAGTAGATCACATCCCAGCGCTTCCAGAGTTCACCGGCCCGGATCTCTTCGTTGTGAATGTTCCTGTACGGAAACTCGTACTGCTCCAGCACCCAGCGGCTCCAACCCTCGTGCATGCTGGCCGTCCACGGCTGGTAGACACCCAGCCGAACCGGCCGAACTTCCAGCACCTCCTTCGGAGGCCGTTTCAGTCCCCAGGCCTTGAGATGCAGCTCACGACCCCAACGGTCCACCTGCGCGCGCTTGCCCCCGCCCGCGCGGATCAGCCAGGCGCCCGGCGGCAAAGAAGAGCCCCCCACGTCCAGTCGGTTCAGCGCGCGGTACACGGCCTCTCCCGACTTCAGGAGGCGGTTGACGACCACAAAACTCCAGTTGCTGCGGGGATCGAGAACCACGTACCTGCCCGAGCCCTTCACCCCTCCTTCAGGCCACACCGTTTCCTTCAGGGGACGCAGCTGGGCTCGGAAGGGCCGACTCACCTCCACCGCCCGCACGCCCATTTGGTACGGGAGCGTCCACCCGGCCACATCGTACGGGGCCAGCGGCGGACCACCGGGGTACTGTCGCATGTCGGGATACCTTTGGGGCTCCAGCAGGTCCTTCGCGTAGTTTCGGTAGGGCTGTGCCATCAGCACGACGAAGGTCCCCGCCGGGTACTCAATGCCATCCGCCTCGAACGGTGCCTCGGCAACGTGTACCTTCACGCCGCCGAGCATCAGAATCCGCACCATGTCGGCGGCTTCCAGCGGATCGTGCTGCTCAGGCGGGATCACGTAGGCGTACGGCGGCTCCTTCCTTCCGCGCTCGATTGCCCGCCGGGCAGCGCGGTACATGTTCAAGAGGAACTCCTTCCTCCGCCTGGACGCCGTCCGAAGCACCGAAAAGGCCGCAGACAGGTCGTACTCAACAATGTCCCGCAACCTCCACCAACCGCCCGGCCACGGATCCGGGAAGTTCACCTGGGGTCGATATTCTTGAAGCCCCTTCGTCCCGGCTTTCAGGTCTCTCTTGGTTTGAAAAATGGGGCTAGCGATCCGCACGCTCGCCAGCTCCGTGAGCAGCCCCACGACGTTGTGCCACCAGGCCGTTTGCAGAAACGCCCCCTGCCACCACGCCGTGAAGATCGCGTCGTTCAGGATGCCTCGCTTGCCTTCGGCCTGCAGATCTGTGGCGATCGCCTGACCCACCAGGCTCACTTCACGAATGATCGTTGGATCCACGTTCGGGTTGATCGGGTCGTAGAAGGGCGGAACCCACAGGCGCGCGTGACGATTCCCCATCTGATGCATGTCCAGGTAGATCTGGGGAAACCAATCGTGGTACAATACCCGATTCACGAGCCGCGATTCCACTTGAGTGAGCATGAAAGCGTCACGATTGTTGTCGTGGCCCGTGTAGTAGTGGTAGAGCCAGGGCATCCAGGAGCCCTCGTACGGAGTTTCAAGGTACTTGTCGTACCAGTCCTTCACCATCACCAGGCCGTCGGGATTGAATGAGGGGACGAGAAGCAACACCACATGCCGAAGGATTTGCAGCGTGTCCTCGCCCTGAGCTGTGGCCAGTTTGTAAGCGAGCAGCGGCGACATCTGGGCGGCCCCTACCTCCGTCGCGTGGATGCTGCACGTGATCAAAACCGCCACCTTACCTTCCCGGGCGAGACGCGCGGCCTCTTCCTCCGAGACTCCGGCCGGATCTGCCAGACGGCGCCAGGTGGAACGGAGCCGATCCAACTCCTTCAGGTTCTCTTCGGCGGAAATGATGGCCATGATGAAGGGCCGTCCCTGTGTGGATTTCCCAAGTTCCGCCACTTGCACCCGATCGGAGGCTTCGCCCAGCAGGCGAAAGTAGCTCACAATCTGGTCCCAGCCCGCCAGCTTGTAGTCATCCCCGGGCTGAAAGCCAAAATACTCCTTCGGGGAAATGGGACGGGCAACCGCCTGGCTCGGGACCGAGAGAATAAACCCCAAGGCGATTGCAATTAGCTCCTTCCGTTTCATGCTCCTCCTCCGTCTGAGCTACGTGGGACTTGGGTGGGACTCCCGATGCACTCGCGGCAAACCCCGATCAGCGTGCGCCACAGCAGTGTTTGTACTTCAAGCCGCTTCCGCACGGACAGGGATCGTTTCTCCCGACTTTCCGGGGCCGCGCTCGAGCCGCCTCCTGCTGCGCTTTCCAGCGTCGAGCCAGCTCCTGGAAGCGCTTGTCAGCATGCTCGAAAAACATCTTGTAGGAAAGGCAAAAGTGATTGGACCCCTGGTCCCGTGGGTCTCGCAGCCTGTCTTTGGGGCATCCCCCCCAGCAATGCCGCAGCCACGGACAGGTCCGGCATTCCTGCGGCAGCTGCTTTTTCACCCTCCCGAACTCCCTCTGCCGCTCGCTGTTCAGGAAATCAATGAGCCTACCCTCGAGCACGTTGCCGAGGTACCAGCGAGGTTCCACGAAGAAGTCGCAGGAGAACACGTCACCATTGTGCTCCACGACCACGTACACGCCGCACTCCTCCAGCAACGTGCACTCCGGGGCGGGAAGACCAACGTAGGTGAAGAAAAGCGAGTCGAACCACCGGATGAAGGTGGTAGGTTCGCCGTGGCGGAAGTCCGCCATCCACAGATCGAAGAGCTCGCACAGGAAACGGCCGTACGCCTCGGCGTCCACCGAAAAAGGCGCGGCACGGGTTGGGTCCGTCGGATCAGTTTCGACGCAAGGGATGAACTGCATGTGCACGAGGCCGTTCTCTTTGTGGAATTCGTAAATCTCCCGCGCGAAACGCACCGAGTAGTCGTTCACCACGATGAGCGCGTTTACCTCCACACCGGCATTCAGCATCAGGTCGCGCGCGCGCACCACCCGGCGCCAGCTTGACTGCCCGCCCCTCATCCGCCGGTAGCGGTCGTGGATGTGCTGCGGACCATCCAGCGACAGCCCGACGAGGAATTTGGCTTCGGCGAGGAATCTCGCCCAATTCTCGTCAATGAGAATGCCGTTCGTCTGCAGGCCGTTGCCCACCACCTGCCCAGGGCGTCCGTAGCGGATCTGGTACTGCACGGCGCGTTCGAAGAAGTGGCGGCCCATCAGTGTGGGTTCGCCCCCCTGCCACCCGAAAGAAACCTGCTGCCCCCCGGCGCGCATCACCTGGCGGACCGTCTCTCGTAACACACGGTCCTCCATCCTGTGGAGCTTCGGTGCGGGAAAGAGCTCGGCCTTCTCCAGGTAGAAGCAGTACGTGCAGGCCATGTTGCAGTCGGGGCCCGCAGGTTTGATGAGGACCGAGTTCAGCGGCTTCAAGCGATCCCCGCCCGAGGAGGTCTCAAAACCAGGGCCCAGGGGAAGGATCGGAATGTTCGCAGATGGGTTGTCCATGGCAGGAAAGCGGATACCTACTTGCCCAAGGTTCCACGGCCGTACGGAGCGAAGTACGTCCAAAACCGACGTCAAATTAGTCAAACACTGGCTCAGTTTCAAGCACAAAGGCTCGTTGGAACTCACTGTTTCCGCTTCGAGCCCCTTTGCACGAGCCTCTGTCCCCCGCGGCAGTGCTTAGACCCAAATACGGATGCACGCCGGCGGACGCAGACCCGACGTCGACACAGCAATTGGCCGAGCACGAAAGATCGTTCCTTGGCTAGCCAAGGTGACCTTTGACTTTACTACGTCACTTTGTCGAATCTGAACCCGACGAATGGCGTAGGAATCAGGTTCACACCTTCCGGGCCAGCCCACTCGAAACCGTAGGGTCGCAGAGCACGCAGGGACCGCTCACCCGAAGGCTGGAGACCAGGAAGCCTTGGCCCCACGCAGA
>CAYXFI010000227.1:0-6596 GCA_964464205.1 uncultured Cytophagia bacterium | reverse complement strand
GGATGATGGCCACAAACTGGGCGACGAAGACCACCCCGGCCACGAGCAGGGCCACACGCCCGGCTCGGGTGCGCCGATAGGGGTAGATGAGCAGGATTAGGGCCAGGCCCAGCAGGAACGGCGAGGTCGATTCGCGCAGCGTGAACAGCAACCCCGCGGCCGCGAGCAGCGCCAGTCCCACCACCAGAGCCACAAGGTCGGGCCCATCGCGGTTGCTCTTCGTTGGCCGAGCTTCCTCTCTCGCGACCTCTGACACTTCTTCACTCATCGGCTGATCCTGTGTCCAAAATGCGCCAACTCCGCCGCGGCTTGCCCTTCTGCGCGGCACCACCCCTCTCCGTCGGGACCACCGCCCGATGCCGTGAGGGCCGCGAAACATGGACGCCGCCGCTCTTTGCGAAAAGCCCACTCCGCCCAACACGTACCAGTGGTACCGAGCGACAGGCACACGGGGCACGCAGCTTCTCACGTTCCACGCCAGATCGGAGAATTTCCCCGGGGGCCTGCCGACACAAACAGGCCCACCGCCCGCCACTCGCAGCCGGCAAAACGACCCGTCAAAGCGGGGGGGAACCCGCTCAGAACCCCCGAATGGCCTCTGCTTTCCGTCCCAGCCGGACTCGCTGCCCAGGCTGCGCTCGCCTTCGGCGTGCAACCTGACCGGTTCCTGACGCCCCTGCGGTTCGCCACGTTCTCTGGCGACCGCCCGATACGCTCGTCAGTCCCGTCCCTCACCCACACTGAGCGACCCGAGGAAAGCGCGCACCGGGGCGCCGTCCCCGTCTTCGACCCGGACCGGTGCCGCCACCAGAAGATACAAACCCTCGGCGACCCGGCGCAAGTCCAGACCCTCCAGGATCGGGATCCCCGCGCCCAGCAGGATCCGGTGGACTTCCAGGGTCTCACCCTCGAGCGGATCAACCGAAAAGCTGTCGATGCCCACCAGTCTCACGCCGGCTTCTACAATCCGCTCCGCCGCCTCTGGCGCGAGGTGCGCCCGGGTGGGTAGCGTCGCCCCCTCGCCGGTCCAGGTGCGGATCAGCAACCGGGAAGTACCGCGGAGGGCACCGGTGTCGAGCGCTTCTGCGGCCACTGGTCCCTCCGTCGGAACTACCGCCACCCACGCCTCGCCGACGAACAGCTCCAGGGGCAATCGATCCACAGTGAGGCCGTCCTCGATCACGTGGGCCGGAGCGTCGACGTGGGTACCCACGTGGCCGGTCATCGTGTACCGCCGGAGGCGGAACGCCGAGCCGGAGTCCATTTCGGCGAGACGTTCCACCCGGACCGGGGGGTCGCCGGGGTACACCGGCGTGCTCTCGCCCAGTGGCAGCGAGATGTCGATCCAAAAGCGATTTTCGCGCAGCGTGGTCGTCCTCCTCTCGCGTCTTGGGTCTGTATGTCGATCTGTCTCCGTCAGTTCGGGTTCACCACGATCAGCCGGAGTTCGGTCATTGCTTCGATGGCCCAGCGCAGACCTTCTCGGCCGAGACCCGAGTCCTTCACGCCCCCGTAGGGCATGTGGTCGATGCGGTACGTGGGAACATCGTTCACGATCACACCGCCCACTTCCAGCTGGTCCACGGCCCGCCACACGTTTCGGACGTCCGACGTGAACACCCCCGCCTGCAAACCGAAGCGGGATTCGTTCACCAGCCGTAGCGCTTCGTCAAAGTCGTCGTAGGCCTCCACCACCACAACAGGTCCGAAAACCTCCTCGCAGTACACCTCCAACCGATGGTCGACGTTCTCGAGCACCGTGGGCAGGTAACACGGTCCCTCAGCTCGACCGCCAGTCAGGACGCGAGCCCCGGCATTGACCGCCTTCTCGACCCACGCCGAAACGCGGTTCAGATTGGCCTGGTCGATCATGGGACCCACTCGCGTCTCGGGATCCAGCGGATCGCCCACCTTGAGCTGCTCCACGGCCCGCAAGAGCTTCTCCTTGAAGCGATCGTAAGCAGGTCGGTGAACGAACACGCGCTGAACCGAGATGCACACCTGCCCCGCGGCGCCAAAACCACCGATCGCTACCCGCTGAACGGCGAAGTCCAGGTCCGGAGCGTCGGAGTGGACGATCGTACCGGCGTTGCCTCCGAGCTCCAGGAGAACCTTCTTCTTCCCGGCGATCGTTTTCAGGTACCAGCCCACGGCCGCGCTTCCGGTGAACGTCAGCAGTCGGAAACGTTCGTCCCGCACCAGTTTTTCCGCCACGGACACGGACATGGGCAACACGCTCAGCGCCCCGGCCGGCAGACCCGCCTCTGCGAAGAACCGGGCGAGGCGTAGAGCCGTGCAGGGCGCTTGTGGCGATGGCTTGAGCACAATCGGATTCCCCACCGCTACGGCAGGCGCTACCTTGTGCAGAACCAGGTTCAGCGGAAAGTTGAACGGGGTGATGCCGATCACCGGGCCCAGCGGTACACGACGCGTGAAGCCCCAGCGGCGCTCTGAGCCCGGCAGCAGGTCCAGGGGCATCACCTCGCCGCCCAGTCGCTTGGCTTCCTCCGCGGCAGTGGTTAGCGTGTGCACGGCACGGTCCACTTCAATCGACGTGAAGAAGCGCGGCACCCCGGATTCCGCCGACATCAGCTTGACCAGCTCCTCCTTTCGCCGCCGGATGGTCTCGGCTACGCCGGCCAAGATCTGTGCCCGACGATACGCCGGCAGCCGACGGACCTCATCGGCGGCCTCCACCGCAGCTTCTACAGCTCGTTCCGCCTCCCCCTCGCCAGCCTGGCATACCAGGCCGACCAGCTCGCCGCTGTAGGGATTGCGGTTCTCCAGCCGTTCAGCGGTCTCCACCCATTCTCCGGCCAAGTAGATCGGATACACCTGCTCCATCGCGACACCTCCGCCAGTAGCTATTTCCCACAGGCATCCGGGACCGGCTCGCGCGGGCTCAGCTCGAATCTCCGCCCGCCGGCGAGCCGCGAGGCCGACTCACAGCCCGCCGTACTCCTCGGCCCGGAACAGGTCCCCGTACAGCTCGCTCCCCACACGAATCGCCTTGTCCTTCCGCCTCGCACGATCCGAGCGTGTCCCAGTTGCAGCCGGAGCGCATCCGCAGAGGGCGTTCCATGTCGCGCGGATCGGACACCGTCACGCGGAGCGCAACGGGAATACCGGTCCGATCCCTGAAGTCCTGCGTCAACCGGCGGGTCTGTTCCGTGATGGCCATTCCAATCTCCACGTGCTCCGTGAGAGCCGGGAGATGCTCGAATTCCAGCACCAGGCCTGGTCGATGTAGTTGCTCAGCTCGATCCAGGACGGCGTCCGCGATTCCGCGAAACTGGCCCTGCACTTCGGCCCGGTTGTGGCTCTCAGTCGTCATTGGCGGGAGGGCGTAGTTGATTTCCGGTATCACCTTCCCGTCGCCCAGTCGCAAGTCATCAACTACCACCGGATTGGATGCGCGTCCCACCTCGAGTTCGGTCCGGTCTGCGTAAGCCAGTTCCATGACCCGTCCCCCGTCGATCAGTATCCGCCCGCACCAGCACACCGGTACAACGGACCTCTCTCGCGGCCCTGCGTCGCACACTACTGACGCCCTCTCGGTAGCTCACCCAGCGGCGGCTCCAGCCGTACCGACCGGAAAATGCCCCGCCCCCTCGCGCAGCGTGCGCAGCGACGCTTCCTTTGGACAGTCAAACCGATCGGCCGAACCCGCGAGCCCACGCGGGGGCAGTCGAAAAAACCCAATCCGCACCAGCGCGGAGCGCTCTCCGGCCGAATCCTGCCCGCCGTCGCTACTGCTCGACCGGGGTCACCGAACCAGGACGATCTTACGCGTCCGAACGCTGTGGCCAGCCTGCAGCCGACAGACGTACATCCCGCTTGGCAAGCCTTCGGCCCGAAACTGGACTGCGTGCGTACCGGCCTCCCGCGTCTCATTCAGCAGGGTGGCCACGCACCTGCCCGTCAAATCGAACACCTCCAAACGGACGCGCTCGCTGCGAGGCAGGATGAACCGGAGAAGCGTGGCCTCGTTGAACGGGTTGGGCCAGTTTTGCAGTAGCTCAACCCGTCGCGGCACCAGCGCCCAGCGTCCATCCACGGCGGTCAGCACCGGTTCATCCATCAAGACCCAGTCGTCGGGGTCGATTGAGAATGAATCTCCCGGCCTGATTTGCACCGAGCCCGTCCCTCCGGACATCGAGACCCGGTAACGCCGGCCACCCACCTGTACCTCCACCGGCATTGGGAAAAGCAAATCCTGGGGCGTGACCCAGCGAAGCTCCAGGAAGTCTTGCCTTCGCTCCACGACGAGGTGAGGCAACTGGGATTGGCGCAGGTACAGCTCGAAGAACCACTGCAAGGACTGCCCGGAGATAGATTCCGCCAGCGCGATCACATCCTCGGTAGTCACGAAATGGCACTGACGACCGTCGGTCACTCTTTCGAGACCGACGTCCGGGTAGACGACCCGGTGCAGAAACTCGAAGAAGGCCTCGTCCCCGATGAGGAAACGCAGCGTGTGGAGGATCCACGCTCCCTTGTAGTAGATGTCGATGTTGTACGCCTGGCCTGCTGTGCGCGTCTCCCGAGGCGCCACGGGAAGCCGATTGCGGATTCCCCGACGAAATCGCGTCAGATACTCGACGTAGGCCTCCCTCCCCTTCAACCGCTCCGCGTAGAAGGCTTCCATGTAGGACGCGAAGCCCTCGTGAATCCAGAAATCCTTCCAATCCGGCACGGTGGCGCAGTTGCCGTACCACTCGTGAGCCAGCTCGTGGGCGTGCAGCCAGTCGAAGCCTTCCGGCCCCGGCACGAAGTGACTTCCGTAGGCAATCGCCGTCTGATGCTCCATGCCGAGGTAGGGCGCTTCCACCACCCCGTACTTGTCAGCCCGGAATGGGTACGGACCGGCCACTTCCTCGAGGAAACGGAGGTCCCGGTACACGTAGGGAAGAAATGCGCGGGCTGCCTCGGCATGCTCCGGGAGAGCCCAGAAGGTGGTCGGGATCGTGTCGCCGCAAACGCTCACGTAGGTCGACTCGATGGCCACGTAGGGCGCCGCGTAGAAGGTCACGCCGTAGTTGTTGATGGGCGTGGAGACGAACCAGTGGAACGTACGGGTCCCATCCGGATTCCGCTGTTCTCCCAGCAGGCGGCCATTCGCCACACAAACCAGATCGCCCGGCACGGTGAAGTGGAGCGCCATCGAATCGGGCTCGTCCGATGGGTGGTCCTTGCAGGGCCACCAGATGTCCGCGCCCTCCATCTGACAGGTCACCGCGACCCAGTGGGCACCCGACGGCGTTCGCGACCACACCAGTCCGCCGTCCCAGGGTGGATTGACCGCCTTGCGAGGCTGTCCCGAGTAGAGAATCGTGCAGTCGATCCTATCACCGGGGCGGGCGGTCCCCGGCAGAGCGATTCGCAGGTAAGGGCCGCGCTGGACGAAATCTGCCCCAGCCGTACCGCCCTCCGCGCTCACACACCAAACGCTGTCCACACGCAGAAGGGGATCGAGGTTCAGCACGAGCGTGTCCAGCGGCTCCGTCACGTCTGCCACCACCCTGAGCGAACCGCCGATCCACCGCCTATCCGGATCGATCCGCAGGCTCAGGTCGTAGAAGCGGACATCGTAGGCCGCCTGTTCCGCCGGAAGCGGTCCGCCCGAGTCGTACGGTTGCGGCGCGGGTTCCTGACCAAACGCCCCCGCTCCGAGCAGCAGCAGGATCGTCAGCGCAATCGCGTCACGGGGTCGCATCCGCGGCACCGTCCCTTTCACCCACCCTTGTTGCTGTCGTCTCGCCGGAGCTGGCCGCCTGAGCTACTGAGCCAATCTAAGCTTTTCGATGCTAATTGCCAAGCCTTGGAGGCAATTCCTACGTGATGGCTCTTCGCCGCAACGCGGAGGGTCATTCGACCCCGTCACGAGAATGTGGAGATCCTGAACTTCGTGCGTCGGGTGGTCTTGTAGGCTAGCCGGCTGAAGACCAGTTTAGGCGTATCGGTCGGGTCCAGCAACCGACGGTCAGGGTGTCCGCACGAGGCGAAGTCTGGATGGACACGAGGCAAACGAGCCGATCGTTGGGGAAAGGAAGCGAAACGGCTCCCTCCAGTGCGTGCCCTGCCGTAGGAAAAGCAGTGGTGTGAGATGGCAACACTCGGTGGACGGGAAGAACTCATGAGGATGCCCAAAGGCCGAGCGCTGGGGGTCCCCCGGAGGTGTGCAGGCCATTTCGGAGATCTGCGGGAGATCCTAGCCGGCCCCCGCAACACAGCGGGCGCGAGGCGATGCGGAGGGTCGGAGGGCTCTCGGCTGTCGAGCAGCCGCGCATGCTCAATACGCGTGTCTGACCTGGCCCCGCCAGCTCCGTGCGTCAGGCGAATCCACTGAGCCCGCAAGTCGCTGGTGTCGCCAAGCTCCCCCGCCTCCGACCCCCAACGTGTACTGTGGCCCGGGACCGGCTTGGACCCTGGCCTCGCGGCCGCAGTTTTGTGGCCTAACGAGACGTCGGCGCGTTCCGCATTGGGTGCGATGACATGGACGCGCCAGCTTCAGCGATGAAGTCGCACTCGCGCCGCACCCAGGTGCCCGAGAGGCACATCTCAGTCGCGACGATGTGAACCTACCCAGGTCCACC
>CAYXFI010000226.1:0-6601 GCA_964464205.1 uncultured Cytophagia bacterium | reverse complement strand
GAGAAGATCAAGCAAATCGACCGGCAATTGGTGACGGACGACTATCGCCCGACGCCGATCAGCGAGGCTTACCGTTCGCTGCGTACCAATCTTGTGTTCACCAAGTCCAACGGGCGCATCCATACGTTGGTGCTTACTAGTGTAGACCCCGGTGATGGTAAGTCTTTCACTGCGGCCAATCTGGCCATCATCATGGCCCAGCAGAGGCACTCCACGCTTCTCGTAGACGCAGACCTCAGACGTGGCGTGCTCCACAATACCTTCGTGGTACCGAAAGAGCCGGGCTTGACGAACTACCTTTCGGGCACGGCGACCCTGAGTGACGTGCTGAAGGAAACGCACGTGCCGAACCTGAAGATTGTGACGTGCGGCGCACTGCTCCCCAACCCCAGCGAGCTATTGGGATCCTTCAACATGAAGCGATTCCTGGACGAAGCCTCGAGGCGGTTCGATTTCATCATTTTCGACACGCCGCCATTGGCTGCCGCGACGGATGCGATCGTACTGGGGGCGCAGGTGGACGGTGTGGCCATCGTCGTGCGGGCGAAACGTACGAGCCACCGCGATGCCAAGCGCCGACTGGGCTTGTTCGCGAACGTCCCGGTGAACTTACTTGGCGTGATCGTGAACGCTGCGACCGAGGAGTTCGGTCATGAGGCTTACAGCTACTATCACTACTAACGCCTGCCAAAAGTGACGCACTGCACCGGCGTTGGGAACACAGGGACTACACCGGGATAGTTCGTCGTTGTGCGGGGAACCGATGTGGCACCGACTGGTTCGAATTTTTGGGCTAGAAGTCGAAACGGAGCGCTTTTGTCGCGCAATCGTCAAGGCGGGAGGACTCAGCGTCTGACGGAAGGACGGTGGCTACCCCTTTGGCCGCCGGTTGTTGTGCTTTGCCCCGGAGGGGACATTGCGCCTTAGGCTTGCGGACAGGTCTCTCACTGTCGGGAGGAAAACGGAGCTGGCATGAACGTCCTTGTCACCGGCGGAGCCGGGTTCATCGGGTCACATCTCTGTGAAAGGCTACTCGAACGGGGGGACACGGTCGTCTGCATCGACGACTTCAACGACTACTATGATCCGAGGATCAAGCGCCGCAATCTGGCGAAGTGTCTGGAGCGCGCGTCGTTCCGTCTGATCGAAGGGGATATTCTCGACGAGAAGACGCTTGATCGGGCTTTTGGCGAGGTGGATTGCGATGTCGTGGTTCACTTGGCAGCACGGGCGGGTGTGAGACCTAGCATCCAGCAACCGGTGTTGTACGAGAAGGTGAACGTCCACGGGACGACGCTGTTGCTGGAGCAGGTGAGAAAGCGCGGCATCCGCAAGTTCGTGTTCGCCAGTACCTCGTCGGTGTACGGGGCCAACAAGAAAGTGCCGTTCGCCGAGGAGGACCGGGTGGACAACCCGATTTCCCCCTACGCGGCCACTAAGAAATCGTGCGAGCTCATTTGTCACACTTACCATCATCTTTTCGGCATCGACACTACATGCTTGCGTTTCTTCACGGTCTACGGACCTCGCCAGCGGCCAGACATGGCTGTCCACAAGTTCACGCGTCTCATCGATACGGGGCAACCGGTGCCGATGTTCGGCGACGGGAGTTCGAGACGGGACTACACCTACGTCGACGACATCATGCAGGGCGTGTTGAACGCCATCGACCGGTGCGAAGGGTACGAGATTTTCAACCTCGGCGAATCGCGTACGGTGGCTCTCATCGATCTCATTAGGCTAATCGAGCAGTATCTGGGAAAAGAAGCCAAGATCAAGCGGCTTCCGGAACAGCCCGGGGATGTGCCCATCACGTACGCGGACATCACGAAGGCGCGCCAAAAGTTGGGGTACAACCCCCGATTCCCACTGGAGGAAGGTCTGCGTCGCTTTGTGGAATGGTATCAGCGCGAGAAGACCTACATCTATCCCGAGTCGTAGTTTGTTGAACGCATCCCTGTTCGAGACCCATTGACGAGGAGGAGCAGCAAGGGAAGATGATCAGCGAAAGGGAAAAATTCCTCGTCAGCGTGATGCGTATGCTGGACGGGCTTGTGCTCGTCCTTTCTTTCAAGTTAGCCTATTTCGTGGATGAATACATCCGGAACGCTTTGGGTCTTTCGGAAAAGGCCTTCGCGATTGCTCCCGACTGGGGCGGTTTGTACTACTTCACCAGCCGCAACCTCGGCCTGCTCATCGCCTTCGTGGCGTCCTGGCTGTTTCTGCTCTCCTTGCAGGATTTCTACTCTCACTTCCGCACGCGTCGCGAGCGAGAGATCCACTTCACGATCCTGCGGACTACTGTACTCGCCTTCCTGGCCACTTCCGCCATCGCATTCTTGTTCAAGTGGCAGCTCACCAGTCGGCTGTACCTGGGTATTTGCACCGTGGTTGCGGCGGGAGCCCTGAGCATCGAGAAACACTTCTTCCTCCGGTTCCTGGAGAGTGTTCACAGGAAGGGGTACAACCAGATCAACCTGCTCATCGTCGGTACCGGCAAACGCGCGCGGGAGTTCATGCGCGCCGTGAAGGAAAACGCGCACTGGGGGCTGCGGATCGTGGGCCTCATCGACGATGAGCACGGTATGTTCGGAAAGGAAATAGAGGGCTACAGGGTTCTCGGCCGCATCCAGGATATCCCGTTCATCCTACAGCGGAAAGTGATCGATCGGGTGATCTTCGTTGTGCCCCGATTGTGGTTGCATCGCATCGACGAAGCCATTATGGCCTGCGAGAGCCTCGGTATCAGTACGGCGATTTCGCTGGACCTGTACAATCTCAAGATCGCGAAAGTACGTCAGACCGACTTCAACGGGTTCCCCCTGCTCGAGTTCGAGACGTTCCGGGCGAAACAGTGGCAGTTGTTCCTCAAACGGCTGTTCGACATTGTATTTTCCCTCACCCTTTTGATTTTGCTGTCGCCCCTCATGTTAATCGTGGCGATCTTGATCAAACTGACCTCTCCGGGCCCGGTCCTGTTCAAGCAGAAACGCTGCGGCCTGAATGGGAGAAAATTCACGCTTTACAAATTCCGGACGATGATTCCAGGTGCAGACATGCGCAAGAAAGAACTGCTCCGGATGAATGAGATGGACGGGCCCGTGTTCAAGATGAAGCGGGATCCTCGAGTCACCCCGATCGGTCGAATACTACGGAAGTTCAGCATCGATGAATTACCGCAATTGTTCAACGTGTTGAAAGGCGACATGAGCATTGTGGGACCTCGACCGCCGCTTCCTGTCGAGGTGGAATTGTACGAGGTGTGGCAACGGCGGCGCCTGAGCCTGAAGCCTGGACTGACCTGCATCTGGCAGGTGAGCGGACGCAACAAAGTCCCCTTCGAGCGCTGGATGCAAATGGATCTCGAATACATCGACAACTGGTCGCTGTGGCTTGATTTCAAGATCATTCTCAAGACAATCTTCGTGGTGCTCACGGGATACGGAGCGGCGTAGCAGGTGGTGTAACTCAGGAGGAAAACCATGAACGTCTGTGTGGTGGGAACGGGGTACGTAGGGCTGGTGACTGGCGCGTGCTTCGCCGAGTTCGGCAACGACGTTGTCTGCGTGGACGTCGATAAGCAGAAGATCGACAATCTCAACAAGGGGATCCTGCCAATCTACGAACCAGGCCTTGATGTGATGGTTGCCCGCAATGTGAAAGAAGGGCGTCTAACCTTCACGACCGACATCAAGTCGGCGGTGGAAAAGTCCCTGGTGATTTTCATCGCCGTGGGGACTCCGTCGAAAGAGGACGGCTCGGCGGATATGCGGTACGTCGAGCAGGTCGCGAAGGATGTGGCCAAGTACATGAACGGCTTCAAGGTTATTGTGAACAAGAGCACGGTGCCAGTCGGAGCTGGGAAGTGGATCAAAGAAGTGATCAAGAAGCACCAGACGAGCCCCTGGCACTTCGCCGTTGCCTCCAATCCCGAGTTCCTGCGGGAAGGTTCAGCGATCGAAGACTTCATGCGGCCCGACCGCGTCGTGATCGGCAGCGACAGCGAGGAGGCCATCGCTATCCTCAAGGACTTGTACTCACCGTTGTACCTGATCGAAACTCCTTTCGTGATCACCAACCTCGAGACCGCCGAGCTGATCAAGTACGCCAGCAACGCTTTTCTGGCGACCAAGATTTCGTTCATCAACGAAATCGCTACCCTGTGCGAGGCTGTGGGCGCGGACGTGCACCATGTGGCTAAAGGGATGGGCCTGGACAACCGAATCGGTCGCAAGTTCCTGCACCCCGGCCCCGGATTCGGCGGATCCTGTTTCCCGAAGGACACGCGAGCCATCGTCAAGGTGGCGGAGAAGCACGGCGTGGATCTGAAGATCGTTCGCGCCGTGATCGACGTCAACGAGCGCCAGAGAAAGCGTATGCTGGAAAAGATCAAGAAAGCGGTCGGCGAACTGGAAGGGAAGACCATCGCTCTGCTCGGGCTCTCCTTCAAGCCGAACACGAGCGATGTTCGCGAAGCGCCTGCTATTTGGATCGGCGAGCAACTGCTGAAAGCCGGGGCCAAACTGCGCGCCTACGACCCCGCCGCCATGGACGAAGCCAAGAAGGTGATGAACGGCGATTCGGTGATCTACTGCAAGGATGCCTACGACGCCGCTTCCGGAGCCGATTGCTTGGTGCTCGCGGTGGAGTGGAACCAGTTCCGCAGCCTGGACCTCGGCCGGCTCAAATCCGTGATGAACCAGCCCGTGATGGTAGATTTGAAGAACGTGTACGACCGTCCGAAAATGGAGAAGGAAGGCTTCGTGTACGAATGCGTGGGCCGGTAGGCGAGTGGCCCGACGCTCCGGTCGCGCGTCCGTGGTGGTGGGAGGCCGACGGGCTGAAGGTCTTGGCGTTTGCACAGACTCGCAGGGGCACGGAAGAAGGGTGACATCTGGACTGAGCGGCTGCAGTCCTGCCGTGCGGATGGCTGTGGGTTGATCAACCGGGGAAGTGCGGTTCCGCCGCACACTCGATGCTTCTGGCGCGAGTGCCGAGTCGCGCCCTCCTGCCTGTCTTGCTGGTGCCGGTGATTTCGAGCCGGCACCACGGCGTCTGATTCCGTCCCGGGTCGGGCCCTTCGTGCCGGGGTAGCGCTCTGCGATTCTTCTCGCATTGTGCATCAACTTAGTGGGCGAATGAGCACATGCATGCTCCAGCTCCCAAGAAAGTCTTGATGCTCGCTCCGGAGCCCGTCTTTTCCCCACGAGGCACGCCGTTCAGCGTGGTGGGCCGACTGAAGGCCTACTCCGACCTCGGGGTTCAGGTGGATCTGGTGACCTACCACCTGGGTCAGGACGTGGACCTTCCGGGTGTGAGGTTCCACCGGATCCCGGCTGTGCCGGGGGTTCGACGGGTGAAGGTGGGGCCCAGCCTCATCAAGCCGGTTCTCGACCTGCTCCTGTTCGGCAAGGCGCTGAAGCTCCTCCTGTCGGATCACTACGACCTGGTTCACAGCCATGAGGAAGCGGGGCTGGTCGGAACGCTCTTTCGCAAGCTGGGGCGTACGGCCCATCTGTACGACATGCACTCGAGCCTCTCGCAGCAAATGACCAACTTCCGCTTCTCGTCATCGCGCTGGACCATCCGCCTGATGGAATGGGTGGAGCGGACGATTCTGGCCAACGCCGACGCCGTGCTGGTCATTTGCGAGGACCTGAGGCGGTACGTGCACCAGCTCGGTTTTGGCGAAAAACTGGATCTTCTGGAAAACACTCTCGACTACAGTTTCCTATGGAACGGGGAGGCGCGGTCGGCCGCACGGTTCCTGAAGGACGCTCCTCGCCCGTGGGTCGTGTACGTGGGCACGCTTGAGCCCTACCAGGGCATTGACCTGTTGCTCCAGAGCGTGCAATTGCTGCGCGGGGACGGAGCGTGGCAGGGCACGGTGATCGTAGCTGGGGGAAGCGTTGACCAGGTTCAGCACTACCGCGCGTTGGCGGAGCAGCTCGGGGTCGACGATGCGGTGCGATTCCTGGGCACCGTGACCCCCGGTGAGGCGGACGGATTCGTACGAGAGGCGGATATTCTGGTCTCGCCCAGAATCTCGGGTACGAACACTCCCCTCAAGATCTACTCGTACCTGCGGTCGGGCAAACCGATTCTGGCCACCGACATCTGGAGCCACACGCAGGTGCTGCGGCCCGATGTGTGTCGGCTCGTGAAACCGGAACCGTCAGAATTCGCGGATGCTCTCGGGGAGTTGATTCACGAAGAAACACTCCGTCGGAGCCTCGGGGAAAGGGCGCGTCGCTACGCCGAAGAGCAGTTCAGCGACGATCGGTACCGGTCCATTCTCTTGAATGCGGCCAGACGTGCCATCGAGAAGAGGAATGCTTCATGTGCGGGATAGCGGGTCTCTACACTGAGGTGTGGCCTGAGGAGAAGGAAGCGCTCCTCCGGCGAATGGCGGACGTGATCACGCATCGTGGGCCCGACGAGGACGGCGTGTATTCGGACGGCCGCGTTGGGATGGCGATGCGCCGGCTCAGCATCATCGACCTGAGCACCGGACGTCAGCCCATCTTCAACGAAGACGGCAGCGTGGTGGTCGTGTTCAACGGGGAGATCTACAACTACCGTGAGATCCGTGATGAACTGG
>CAYXFI010000225.1:0-6615 GCA_964464205.1 uncultured Cytophagia bacterium | reverse complement strand
TGTGTTTCCTCTGTGTGCTTTGAGTCTCGGTGGTTCGGGCCTTTTTCACAAGCCTATTAGACTCGATGATCCGTTCGCACTGTGCGACCACGCGGGAAGTACTCTTCACGTGCTTTAGAATCCCCGGACTGACCGGGCTAGTAGCCGAACAGCGCTCGGGCCTCATTCAGCACGATGGGTACCACCTGTTCCATTTTGCCGTTCAGTCGCGCGCCGGCTGCGTAGGGGTGGCCTCCGCCCCCGAATTTGCTGGCCAGATGATGAACCACCGCACGGCCCTTTGACCGCAGGCTCATCTTCACGTTCCCGTCCGGGGTCTCGGTGAACATGATGGTCACTTCCACTCCCTGAATGCTCCGGGGCATTTCGGGGAGGTTTTCCGTCTCCCAATAGGCGGCCTTGCACCGCTTGAGCATCTTCTGGGTGACCCGGAACCAGGCGATCTTGCCGCCATTCTCGAAGTGGAGGTCGCGAATCGCCTCTGCCAGCAAACACAGCCTGCCCGGGGAATTCTGCTCGTAGATCTTCTCGTAGACGTCCAGGAAGGGCACGCCGTTCTCGATCAATTCGGCGGCCATTCGGTGAGCCGAGGGAGTGGTGTTGGAGAAGCGGAAGCCGCCTGTGTCCGTGAGAACGCAGGTGTACAGTGCCTCGGCCAGGTGTCCCCGGAGGGGGATCTGCATTCTTTTGGCGAGCTGGAAGATGAGTTCCCCAGTGCAGGATGCACTCTCGTCCACCAACATCACATCGCCCACCTGATCCGTGACGATGTGGTGGTCGATACAGATTCGCTTGGCCCCGCTTTCCCGTAGGCGGGCGCTCACCTCACCGAGTCGCGCCCAGTCGCTGATGTCCAGAATCACAATCAGGTCGGCCCCCTCGATGATGTGCTCGTGGCGTTCGGGCTGGAACTTCTCAACCCAGCCGCGGGAATCCAAGAACAAATACAGCGGCGGAATGGGGCCGTCGTTCAGAATGTGAACCCGTTTCCCTCGCAAGTTGAGGATTTCGGCGAGGGCGACCTCGGCCCCCACTGCGTCCCCATCCAGGTTGATGTGAGAGCTCAGGACGACGTTGCTTGCGTCTTCGATCAGCGAGATGGCCTGTTCCCACACGTGCCCCGCAATCATTTCGCCTCGACCCAACTGTAGGCTCTGTTTCCGAATTCATCGGCGACTCGCACGCTGACCACCGTACCCGGTGCAAGCTCTGGCAACGGGATCCGGAAGCTCTCGTTCTTCGAGTCCACGAGACCATCCTCGGGCGCCACCGGCTCCCACGGTCCCGATCCGACCGAAATGGACACTTCGCGGAGTCGGCTCAGTGCGTCCGCGGCCTGGAAGCTGAGTTCCCAGTCCGCACTGCCCCGTTTGAGCCGAAGCTGGCGGATCGTCGGACTACCGTGGTCCACGAGGAATTCTTCGGATTCGATTCGCGCAGTCAACGCTTGGTTCTTCGGGTTGCTGGGGTAATCGCTGGCCGTAACGCGGAAGCGGTAGTAGCCGTCGGGCAGGGTGCGCGTGTCGAGCGCAAAGGCGCTCTCCGCCATTTCTTCGCCGAGCACGCGCCACGTGGACCAGTCGCGTCTCTTCACCTCCAGGGTGAACACCAGCTTGTCCCCATTCGGATCCTGAAAGTCCCAGCTACAGGTTCGGAAACCGGCCTGCGTTTTTCGATCGCCCAGGGATTTGCGGCTCGTCAGCCCCTGGCCGGGGCCGCCGCGTTTGTACTTGCCGGCCCGAGCGGCATCGGCGTAGAGCACGTTGGGCGGGTAAATGCGGATTCTCTTCAAAACGGGGGCCGCATTCCGCTGCTGGTAAGAGAGGGCAATTTCGCGCACCGACAGGTCGCTTTTCCCGTCGATCTCCACTTTCCACTGGAGGAAGCGGGCTGCGGGACTCTTCACGTGCAGGTCGCCCTTTGCCTGCAGGGGACCGGACCACGGCGACCAGGTGTCGTTAGGCTCTTTGGTGTTGCCGGAACGCGTGTAGAATCGCACGGTGCCGTGACCTTCCTGCTGCCATTGCAGCTCGCCCCAGTGGCTGGTCAGCTTCGCGTCGAAAGAGGGGGAGGTGTAGGTCCCCCTGGCAGCAGCTTTCTGGGTGAGCGTCGTCACGCGCCCGGGATTGGCAGTAGCCGCCACGATGGAGTCACCCCAGCGGGCCAGTCTGAGCACCTGCGAACCGGAGAGGGTGGCGAGCAGGGTCTTGCGCCCGCGGGTGTCGAGGGAGTAGATGCGCCCTTCCGGGCCGGTGCCGATCCAGAAAACCCCGTCGCCCACGGCGATCGCCGAAAAGACCTGCTCATCCGATGAGTCCCACAGCTTGTGCGAAACGCCGTCGGGGTCCACCAGGAACACCTGACTTTTTTGCTTGGCCGCCTTCTGCAGCGTGCTCAGGATACGGCTGGCGGCTGAGCTCGTCTCGCTCTGCTTGGTCTCGGCTGTGGGGGCCACCTTACCCAGCGCAACCACCAGCAGTTTGCCGTCCGGTGTGGGCGCGACGTTCGTCACTTCCTCAAGCGGGGCGTCCCACACGACGAAGGCGCGGCCGTCCCGGTTCAGCCGATACACGTAGCCATGGTCCGCGCTGCCAATCAGCCAGCTACGCTCCGGCCCGGGCACCAGGCAGCGCAGGTGGTTCTCTTCGGAGGTGAGCACGGTGTCCAGGCCTACTCCCGGGCTTAGGCGGTACACGCGGGCTTTCTGGCCGGTTGCAATCCAGAGCGAGCCCCGCTCGTCGAACTGGAGATCCCAGACGTACGTATCCGGCAGGTCGACGAGCAAAGTGGCGGAGTCGCCCCGCGACAATTGGTACACCTTCGCCTCGGGGGACGTGCCGAAGGCCACGCGGCCGGAGGGACCCGCAGCTACTGCGGTGACGATTACCTCTTCGCTGGAGAAAAGCTGCGTCACCGTGCCGTCCGGGGCGCGCCGGTACACGGCCCCGGAGGCGCCGGCGGCGAAGTAGAGCTCTTTGCCAGCCACGGCCACGTCCCACACGAACGGGATGTCGGCCTGCCAGAGGATTTCGGTGGTTGGTCCCACGCGGAGAACGCCTTCCTCACTGACCGCCACCCCGTCGATGGTGCCTTTCTTGAGAAAGTCGAAATTGTTGAAGCGCTGGGTCTTCGTTTCGGTGGTGTGACCCGTTCCCGTGAGCGCGAAGACGGCCACCCCGAGGATCAGCACTCGTCTACCAGCACGCATGTCACTTTCCGTGTTTTTCGTTTCGGATGGTCAGTGTCACCGACTTGCTACCGGTCACTTCGAACGGCAGCGGGATCCGAGCCTCGTGCACGATCCGAGTGCGCAGCGCTCGTACGTCGCCGCTGCTCTGGCGGGCGTTGAAGACGGCCAGCACCGAGGGCGGTGCCGACGGCAGCTCTTTGCTGCCCACAGCCAGTCCGGCGTCCGAGGTGCGGAGTTGAATGTAGAGACGGTCGTTCCTCCGCTTTTCCCTCAGGATGCGCAGGAGCTGTTCGAACGACAGGGGCTTGAAGCGGTGGGGGAAATTCCGCAGGTCCAGCCGCGCGAGCTCCGTGGCGCCACCGGCTGTCAGGTACAGATTTCCGCGTTCGGGCAGATCGTTCGGCAGTCGGTACTGCCAGCGGATGTCGCGCCATTCGCCTTCGTTCGTGAGCAGGGTGCAAATCACCGTCAGGGTGTCGCCAGCGCGGACGCGGGCACGATCGTACCAGAGGCGAATGACCTGTGCGCGGCGGCTCTTGGGCAGGATCTCGACTTCCACGTTCACGCTGTCGAACTGGACGGGTCGGAACGGGTTGAACATGAGCGAGGCAATGGCGGAAGCCACGTCCAGCGTGCTGCGGAGGACGTCCTCCATCGGCGAGAGGAAGCCGGGGGTCTCGCGTCGGGCGTAGAAGTTCTCCAGCTCGACTTCCTCGTGCCCATTGATGTACAGGTGGCTCCTGAGTCGGAGACTGTAGTCACCCCCGCTCATTCGCGAAGTTTCGATCGCGTTGATCAGGGCGATGCGCAGGTAGAACGGGACCATGGTGCGCAGCGAGGGATCCAGCGCTGCCCGAAAGAAGAATTGCTCAGTTGTGGCGTCCGCTCCTTGGCATCGGACCCGTACCGGCGTGAGATGGGGAAGGGGACCGATCCTGCCAAAGCTGCCCGTCAATCGGTCCTGGTAGAAGGTGCCGATCAGGCCGACGAGCAGCGGCATTTTCTGGGATGCCATCAGGCTGGGAATCGTGGCGGCGATCCGCACTCGCCCCATGGGAAAGCTGATGGGTCCGGCGTCGAACACGGGATGGCCGAAGGCGAGGATGCGGTCGCCATCGCGCCAGGTGACGGTCCCCACGACCTGGATGCTGGCGTCGCCGTCCAGCAGCACTAGCCCGACGGGGGATCCCGGCTCGAGGTCAGCCTCCACTTCGTCCGGGACGTCGGACTCAGCTCCCGCGCCCTGAGCTACCACGTAACCGCTGCTGTTGAACCACTGGCCCGCCCACTGGGCGACCTCCTCTCGAAAACCGGAGAGAACCAGCAATTTGGGCCAGGGCTGGAGAGAGGATGCAGAGGTACTGCGTTGCGGTGTCCCGAAAAGCGGCTGATCCGCCGGTTCGCCCAGCAGGCACGCCTGCAGAGACTGCTCGAAGTGGCGTGTGCTGGGGCGCCAGAGCGCGCCTCTACGCTCTTCCCTCTCGACCACCGGTAGCATGTACTGGAGCGGGGTGACCCCGGCGAGAGGGTCTTTGCTGAAAACCCCGAAGCGGTAGGCGATGGCGCCGAGGAGCTTTCCCTCGATGTACACGGGGCTGCCACTCATTCCCGCGGCCACACCGACTCGCTCCGCCTCCGGCCCGAGCAGTCGAACCAGGACCACGTCTTGTTTCGGGAAGTAATTGTGGAGGACGTCCACTACCTCGAGCTCGATTTCCTCCACCCGCTCTCCCGTCAGCACGGTTCGGCACACCCCTTTCATGCCCGGGCGAACCTGTTCAACGGGGAGCATCTCAGGCTGGGCGGTGTAGCCCGTGACGAGCCAGCCACTCAGGGCCGCCGACAGGAGGCCCGCAGTGACGAAGGTTCTCAGATTGGTGGGCATGGACTTCCCTGTGGGAGAGAAACAAACAAGGGTAGAGAGACCGCCCGAAACGGTCCCGCTACCCTTTTCCTTTTCACGATGCTCTAATGCCTACCGAAACCAAAGGTGATGGACTGGGGACGGAAATCACTCGGCTTTCACGATGCAGTCCACCGGGCAGACTTCGACGCACTGCGGACTGTCGTAGTACCCCTCGCATTCCACGCACTTGTTCGGGTCGATCACGTAGATGTCTTCGCCCTCGCTGATGGCGTTCACCGGGCACTCCGGTTCGCAGGCGCCGCAGTTGATGCAGTCTTCAGTGATCCGCATTGCCATCGTTCTGCCTCCTGTCCGTTTTGGACGATTCGGTACCTACCTCCCCTTTTGCCTGCCTCCACTCACGTGGCCGTGGCAAGAATTTCGGCAAAATATACCAATTCCGCGTTGAACAGGCAAGGCAAAACCTGGGCCAGCGCTGGCAATCGCCGTAGGCCGCTCCTGCAATTCCCGCTTTACCTCCGCGGGTGGTGTGGTTCGGGCGAGGGGCGCAGGTTCGATCGGAGAGATGCGCTCCCGCGCGTCCTGGCGAGCTCTGCGAGAGGCAGTGGAACTCACGCAGAGACGCACAGGCCCAGAGCCACCCCTGCCCCACCCGGAGCAGCGGAGGACCGAGGAGCGTCCCACGGGTTTTGGCGCGAAGGGGGGAAGTTCTCGGGAGCTTCCTGGAGATCGTTGGGGCTCATGCTCCGAAGGCCGTGGAGTTTTTTCCCCTGAGCCTCTTGCCGTTGTCTGCCTTGCATCTTAGCGCCGTGGTGAGAGCCCCGTTTCTCTGCGGCTTCGCGCGCTCTGCGTGAAATGGGACTGATGGGTGGAGCATGTGCTTCCGGTGGGATTTCGGCCCGCGTGGCGGACCGTAGGTCCGGCAGGAGCCGGACCCTCCAGGGCCGGGCGACAGGTTCGGAGGGACGCGCTTCTGCGCGTCCTGGAGATCACGTCCGACGGGGGGAAACACCGGAAGCGACCGACACACCGGGCGAGGTGGGGAAACCGTAGGTCACGCAGAAGCTCATCTTGCCCTAGTTGGCGACGCACGCTCGCTCCGGCCCGTCTGGCGGGCCGTAGGTCCGGCAGGAGCCGGACCCTCCAGGGCCCGAGGGGCGCGGGGAGGATGGGAAGGACGCGCTCCCGTTCTTCCTGGGCGGGGCTCCGCTTCGCGGCTTGGCGCGTTTGCGAGAGATCCATTTCTCCGCGGCTCGGGGTGCTGTGCGTGAGGCGAGAACCAGCCGGGGACCGCCGGTTTTCGGTGCACTTCCGCCGGCGGAGCGGGGCGGTGGGTCCGACAGAAGCCCGACCCTCGGGGGCTACGGGGTCCCTCGGGACCGGTTGCTAGTCCCCAGCGCAGGCGCCTCATTCCAGTAGCAAAGTGCAAGAGAAGGGAGGGATGCCGCCGAAAACCGATTGATTTTGCAGCGGCTGTGGGGTAAATTGTAAGGTTCTTCCTCGCTCGAATGCCTGGTCGGCTGTTCGAAAACCCCAATCTCGAGCTGCGCGGTGGCTG
>CAYXFI010000224.1:0-6618 GCA_964464205.1 uncultured Cytophagia bacterium | reverse complement strand
CCCAGGCGCTCCATCATCGAATAGAGCCGGCGGCGGGTGATTCCCAGCAACTGAGCCGCCCGGCTCTTGTTGCCTCCCGCCTTCTCCAGTGCTTTGCGAATGAGGTGCCTCTCCACCTCCTCGATCGGCAACCCATCGTCCGGGATTTCTAGCACCGCCAGCGGATCGGCCGCACGCGCGCCCGACCCGAAGCCCGGTGGAAGGTGCTCCTCACCCAGGGGCTCGTCGCCAGCGAGGATCAGCGTGCGCTGAACCACGCTCTCGAGCTCGCGCACGTTGCCGGGCCAGTCGTACTCCATCAGCCGCACCAGCAGGGTCGGCCTCACCTCACGCTCCGGAGCCCCGTACTTTTTCAGGAAGAAGCGGACCAGCTCCGGGATGTCCTCCTTCCTCTCCCGCAACGGCGGCACCAAGATGGGGAACACGTTGATCCGATAGTACAGGTCCTCACGAAATCGCCCCTGGCGAAGCAACTCCTCCAGATTCCGATTCGTCGCGCAGATCGTGCGCGCTTCGATGTCCACCGACTCGGTGCCACCCAGTCGCTCCACCTGCTTGTTCTGGAGCACCCGGAGTAGCTTCACCTGCATCGCCGGGGACATGTCCCCAATCTCGTCCAGGAACACAGTTCCTTTACCCGCCAGCTCAAATTTGCCCGGCTTCCGTCGGTCCGCCCCGGTGAACGCGCCTTTCTCGAAACCGAACAACTCGCTCTCCAGCAGATTCTCCGGCAAAGCACCGCAATTGATGGCGATGAAGGGCTCGGCCGCGCGGGGGCTCAGGTAGTGGATCGCCTGCGCCACGAGCTCTTTTCCCGTTCCGCTCTCCCCCCGGATGAGCACGGTGGCGTCGGTGGCGGCCACTTTGTGCACGAGCTCGTAGACTTTCTGCATGGCGGCGCTTTTGCCCACCATGTTCTCGAGGGTGTACCGTTCCTGGAGGCGGGTCCGCAGGCGTACGTTCTCGTCGCGGAGAGCTTTCTTCTCGAGAATCCGCTTCACTTTCAGGCGGAGTTCGTCCAGGTCGAAGGGCTTGATCACGTAGTCGTACGCGCCCTTCTTGAGCGCCTCCACGGCCGTTTGCGACGTGGCGTAGGCGGTAATCAGGATGACCTCCGAAGCAGGCCACCGTTTCTTCACTTCGGTGAGGAGCTGTATCCCGTCCAGGTCAGGCATCCGCAGGTCCGTGATGACCACCGGGTATTCCGATTTCCGCACCAGGTCGAGGGCTTCTCGACCGCTCGTAGCCACCACCACGTCCAGGTCATCCTCCTCGAACCCGGCCTGCAACACCAGCCCCATCCGGGGCTCGTCGTCGACGATCAGAATCTTCGGGCGATTTTCTCCCACCATTCCGCTCCGTCTACTTCTACGACCTCGGTATTACGCCGCCGGAAGATACACGGTGATCTCCGCACCGCCGTCGGGATGGTTGCGTGCTTCGATCCACCCGCCGGAAGCCTCGGCCAAGGCCTTGCTCACGGCGAGCCCGAGTCCGGTGCCCGTCTTCTTCGTGGTGTAGAAGGGCTCGAAAAGCCTGTCCGTCGGCACGTCTTCGGGCAGGCCGGGACCCGTGTCGCGCACCGAGATGCCCACGTAGCCCCTCCCGCGCCTCCGGACATCGCGAACGCCCACCGCCACCTCGCCGGCGTCCCCGCTCGCCTCCCGGGCATTCCGGAGAAGGTTCAGAAGGATTCGCTCCAACGCCGACGGGTCGCACAACACTCTGACGCCCGCCGGAACTTCCAGGCGAACTGCCTTCCCGCCACCTTCGTCCATGGCGACCAGTCGCTGCAGGAATTCACCGAGCTCCACGGAGCGCGGGTCGAGTTGCGGCTCCCGCGCCAGCGTGAGGTAGTTGGTCACCAGCCGATTGAGGCGCTCCACCTCCTCCGGGATGAAGTCGAACAGTGGGTCGTGTTCCTCGCCACCGTAGCGGCGTCGCAGGACCTGGGCGGTGTTGCGGATGATGCCGAGAGGGTTGCGGATCTCGTGGGCCACGCTCGCCGCCACCTGGCCCATGGCCGCCAGCCGCTCCTGACGGCGCAGGGCATCCTCCGTCTCCACCAGCTTGCGCACGCCCCAAACCAGCGCCAGGGCGAACAGGACGAAGATCCCAACTCCGGTCAGCCCGCCCAAAATCAAACCGCGACGGAAAGAATCCAGAATCTGAAAGAAATCTGCCGCGGCTTCGGACACGAACACGAATTCGGCCTTTTCCCCCGACAAACCCACCGGCGCGTAGGCATTCAAGAAACGCGAATCGCCAATCCGATGCAACTGCGAAGCCGATGGTATCCCCAAAAATGCTCTTCGGATGGCCGCAGTATCCTGAACCAGATAGCTCAGTACCTCTCCCTCGAACAGCTCCGGTTGCGAGGCAAGAATCACCCGGCGTTCCTCGTCGATCAGGTAGGCCGCCTGTAGCTGAGCCTCCACCTGCATCCGCAGCAGCGCCCCCCGCAGGAGCGTCCGATTCACCTGATCCTTCAGACTGGCCGAGATGGGGTAGAATCTCGACTCCAGCAACCTGGCCCCGAGAGAAGCCGCAGCCGTGAGCTGCCGCCTGCGGTCCTCTTCCAAGTAGCGGCCCATCCGGCGCAGAAACAACCAGCTCGAAAGGGCCAGCACGCTGAACGACAAAAAGGTGACCCCGAGGAGCAGGATGACGATCAGCCTCCGCCTCTGCGCCCGGCTTTCGAGGCTACTCCTCGTCATCGGGATCGCCACCCTCAAACAGCTCCAGCCACTCGCGTATCTCTTCCTCCGAGAGGTCGCGTTCGTACTTGGTCATCAGCTCCCCGTTCTCCGGCGTGGGCGACTCGCGCAGGCGTTCCTCGAAACGCCGAGGGTGTTCCACCCGGGCCCCGCAGACACGCGCGTAGTCCACAATCTCGCGATCCGCCGACACCACTACCAGATTCCTACGGTCGCGGCTGGCGGCCACCAGCTCCCGGATCACGGGATCCGCCTTTTGGCCGGCGCCGACGAAGCGCACGTTGACGGCCGGGCCGGACCGGATGGTGCCAGGGCCATCCGGCGGGCTTCCGTCGAACACAACCGTGACCCGCGCTTTGCTCCGGATTGCGAAGTCGCCCAGGAGCGCGAGGAGGTGGTTGAGGGCGTTCGTGGGGTGAAATTGCATCTCGAACCGGAGTTGCTGCGACAGGTGCATGAGATTGTAACCGTCGATCAGCCACGTCTGCGCCATTGCCTCCTCCCGCGGCCGCAATCTGCCGGTCGCCCCTACCCCGTAGTCCGTTTCAGCCGAAGTCGAGCTCCAGCTGCCCGTCCGGCGAAATCCGCAGTTTGTGCTTCGACACACGGCCAGGATCAATGATGTGTCTCACTTCCCAGCCCAGTGCGACGCACGCGTCGGCGATGAAGCGGCGGTGGCAGCGAAAGAAGAGTTTCTCCGCGCACATCACCGCTACGGTTTTCCAGCGAGCCCGCTGCAGCAGCAATTCGAGCCCCCGCTGGAACCCATCGGTCCCCATGTAGGCCTCGTAGCCGCCCGTCCGGTAGCCGCCCAGCAAGTCCCCCATCCACCTGTATTCGATCCCCGCCGCCGGCAGCACGACGGCGAGGTTCTCCCGACGGAAGTGAGGATATTTGGCTGACGTGGGGAATCGCCGCACGTCCACGAGCAGCTCGATCCGGTACTCCTCCAGAAGGCGAATGAACTCGTCGAGCTCACGATTCGAATGCCCAATCGTGTACAGATGTCGTCTCAATCCTCGATCCGCCGCTTTGGGAATCCCGGCAGAGTTTGAGTTCCGCAACGCACACCCTGGGGAACGCAAGCAAAGCTACGCAGTCCCACGCCGCACACACGCCCCACTTCCCTCTCACAGCGCCAGGGGCAGCTTTCCGGCTCCGAGGTTCGGCTCAGCGGAGCCCCAGAGAAAGAAAGCATCGTTGCAGACGGACGAGTGCTTCCCAGCGAACCGAGCCGCGTCTTCCCGCCCCACGGTTTTGCCCCCGCCGAAACACGGCCCGCTCTCCAGAGTTGCGGAGCGGGGAGAAGTGCCCCATCTCACTCCGAGGCCGCGGCGCGCCGACGGGCGTTCTCGAGAGCCCAGGTGACCGCCTCGAACACCTCGTCCACTTCCAGGTCCCGGAAGCAGGTCATGTCGTCGCAGACGTCCCGATGACAGGGATGCAGGGGACACGGATGGTGCAGAGCCCTGTGACCCCGTGTCTCCGGGTACGGAAACCAGATGTTCGGCTCGCCCGGTCCGAAAAGGCCGATCGTCGGAGTGCCCACCGCGACGGAGAGGTGCATCGGCCCGCAGTCGTTGGTGACGAAAACATCGAGCCGTGAGAGGAGCGCCGCCAGGAGCCGCAGTTTGAGCACGGGCAACGGAATGGCGGCTCCCTCGGCCGCGTCGTAGACTTCGGACTGCAGCTCTTGTTCTCCCGGCCCCGTCGTGAGCAGCACCTGTGCCCCGAGCTTCTGCCGCAAGTCGCGCGCCAGCTGGCCGAAACGTTCCGGAAACCAGCGCTTCGCGGGCCAGGTGGCGCCGGGATGCAGGCCGATCACCGGACGTTGCCCACGGGCGATGTGGGCCAGGTACTTGTCCGCCCAATCGGTCTCTTTGGGTTGCACGCGCACGTAGGTGCGGAGATCTTCTTCCGACCAGTCGCGCGACAGACCGAAGGGCTGTAGGCTTTCCAGGTGGTAGTGAATCGCCGAGACCTGCGGTTCCCGGTGTTCGACCACGTGCGTGTACAGCCGGCGACGAACCCGGTGAGGTCCACCCACCCGAATGGGCGCTCCACTCAGGTACAGCAGAAAAGCCGATCGCGGCATTCCCAACAAATCGATGGTCGCGTCCGGGCCGAATTCGCGCATTTTCCGCCGCAGCTGACGCACCTGGCGCCATTCCCCGCGCAATCCACCGGCGCGGCGCCGAATGGTCCAGATCTCATCCACGTGGGGATGATGCCACAGGAGAGGCGCGTACTCCTCCTCCACGAGGTAGGCGATTTGCACTTGAGGGTCCGCAACCTTCAGCGCTCGCAGCAGCGGCGTCGTGAGGATCACATCGCCCATGAACCGCAGGCGACTCACCACTATTTTCCGGACAGGCTTCCCATCCACGTACAGACCAGGCATCGTCGCACCTACTCCCCGTACTGACTCGGATGTCTACGAAGTTCCAGCTCGCCACGGAACACCAGATGAGCGGGACCGGAGAGCTCAATTCTCTCCGCACCGAGAGCTACCTCCGCCGTCCCGCCCGGAAATGCGACTTCCACGGGCGGCTCCACTAGCCCCGCCCACGCTGTCGCAGCGACGGAAGCCACGGCACCTGTGCCGCAGGCGAGGGTTTCCGCCTCCACTCCTCTCTCGTACGTGCGCACCGCCAGGGAATGGGGACCGGACACCTGGATGAAATCCACGTTCGCTCCATGACGAAACGCGGGGTGGGAACGGTACCGGCGTCCGAGCTCGCTCACGTCGACCGTCCGAATGTCGTCGGTGAGCACGACAAAATGAGGCACGCCGACGTCGACGAAAGCCAGGGGGTGGATGCCCTGCGCCTCGCCCACCTCAGGAGGAGAGAGGGGCTCGGGCACGCCGGGCATCACAACCTTCACCTCCTCCGGTCCCAACACCTGGCCCGAGTACACGCGCCCACCGATCTCGAAGTTGAGCTCCTTCGGCAGCTTCAGCTCACGGTGCGCGAACAACAGAACGCAGCGTGAGCCGTTGCCACACATGCCGGCCTCGCTGCCGTCGGGATTGAAATGCACGTACCGCAAATGCGCGCATTCGGAGCGCTCGACCAAAATGACCCCGTCGGCCCCCACCCCGTAGTGGCGATCGCAAACCCAGCGGAAGAAACCTCGCCACCCGTGGGCGATGTGACCGTCCCGGTTGTCGAAGATCACGAAGTCGTTGCCCAGCGCCTCTGCCTTTACGAAGCACAGTGACGTGATTTCGCTTGGCACCCGTCGCCTCACAGATGCGTGTCGACCGAAATGATCACGGCAGTCGGGTTCCCCAGACTTGACCCTCACGCCCGCGGGCGACCCAGAATCGATCGCCCTCCACGAGGACCTCCGGCGCGCGTGGCCTCGCGTTGTAGTTGCTGGAGAGCACGTAGCCGTACGCACCGGTGGCCATCACGGCAAGGTAGTCTCCTCGCTGCAGCGGCGGTAGCTCCGCATCGTGTGCGAAGAAGTCGCCCGACTCGCAGACGGGCCCCACCACGTCCACTGGGGCCGTCTCCCCCTGACTTCGCGCGAGGGGCAGCACCCGATGGCGGGCGCCGTAGAGAGCCGGGCGGATGAAATCGTTCATCGCGCCGTCCACGATGGCGAAGTCCTTGCCACCGGTCCGTTTTGTGTACAGCACGCGGCACACCAACGCTCCGGCATTGGCCACCACGGCGCGGCCGGGCTCCAGCAGAATCTCGTCCACCGCGTCGGAGACCCGGGCCGCCACGCCGCTTGCGAGCTCAACAGGATCGAAGGCGAAGCATTCGCCTTCTTCCGCCAGTACAACGTCGTAGTTCACCCCGATCCCCCCGCCGATGTCCAGATGCCGGAGGTCGAAGCCCCGGGAGCGAGCCTCCGTAGCGAGTTCCAGCATCGTCTCGAGAGCGAGGAA